>NZ_JBSIUP010000011.1:0-79013 GCF_053654055.1 Ursidibacter sp. B-7004-1
TCAGCAGAGCTAAAAAAACGCAGGAAATTTCCTGCGTTTTTGCTACTTGAGATACTTAGAATAACTTTCTTGATGTTTCAAATAGTTCTTCTTTAAATGGACGACGCATATTGGTAATTGCATCAATAATGTCGTGGTGAACGAGTTTTTCGTTTTGAATGCCTACACAACGCCCGCCGTAACCTTGAAGTAATAACTCAACAGCATATACGCCCATACGAGATGCTAAGATGCGGTCGAAAGCACAAGGGGCACCACCACGTTGAATATGTCCTAATACGGTTGCTCGAGTTTCGTGTCCAAAGCGTTCTTCAATTTCTCTTGCAAGTTCGTGAACATTTGTCATCATTTCTGTAATTGCAATAATGGCGTGGCGTTTTCCTTTTGCAAAACCTTGACCGATATTACGCATTAGTGATTCTTTATCTAAGCCTTTTTCTGGTACGATGATATATTCACAACCACCTGCTAAAGCGGCATTGATGGTTAAGTCACCACAGTGGCGTCCCATAATTTCAACAATTGAGATACGTTGGTGAGATGTTGATGTATCACGCAAGCGGTCAATTGCTTCTAGGGCTGTTTCTAATGCTGTTTGGAAACCAATTGTATAGTCTGTTCCTACAATATCATTATCAATTGTACCTGGTAAACCGATACAGGCAATGCCGTATTCTTCAGTGAGTAATTTTGCCCCCATATAAGAGCCGTCACCGCCGATCACGACTAATGCATCAATTTCATATTTTTTTAAGGTTTCTACTGCTTTTTTACGTACTTCAGGATCTCTAAATTGAGGGAAACGAGCTGAACCTAAAAATGTACCACCACGATTGATTACCTCAGATACAGAACGGCGTTCTAGTTTAATCACTTTATCGTGATATAGACCATAATAGCCATCTTGAATACCATATACTTCTAAGCCTTCGCTTAATGCAGCACGAACTACACCACGAATAGCGGCATTCATACCAGGTGCATCACCACCACTAGTTAAAACTGCAATTTTTTTAATCATAAAAATCACCTTATCAATAAAATAATTAAACTTATAAAATAAATCAAAACTGTTGCGAAGATTACCTTATTCCGCTTTTTCGTTCTAGCAGAAATTCATAAAATCTATGATTTTTTGATCTGATTAACCTTAATCTTGCAAAATAGCCAATGTAGTATCTAGGGCATTAAAAAATTGGTTAATATCATCGGGATCATTGTAGTGAGCTAGGGATATGCGTAAAGTCCCTGTTTGTGATAAATAGCGTAAATAAGGCTTGGCACAATGCTCACCACTGCGTAATGCTATTTTTTGCTCGGCTAGAATTGTTGCGAGATCTGCGTGATGCTGATTACTAAAAGTAAAACTAATCGTTGGGCTAATTGCATTGCCTAGAATTTGTATATTAGGGTAACTTTCTAACCGCTTACGCATCTGTTCTGCAAGCAGATATAAGCCTTGATTAAGTTGCTGAAAATCCCATTTTTCTAGCCACTCAAGAATTTTTCCAAAGCCGATAATGCCTGCAATATTTGGCGTTCCTGCTTCTAGGCAATAAGGCAATTCGGCTAAAGTGAGCTGTTGCTCTGTCACATTTTGGAGCATTTTGCCACCAAAAATAAGCGGTTGGATTTCGGCTAAACTTTGCAATTTTCCCATTAATACTCCAACTCCTGTTGGACCATACATTTTATGAGCGGAGAAAGCGTAAAAATCGGCATCTAATTTTTGCACATCAACCTGTTCAGAACAGACTGCTTGTGCTATATCAAGAATAACTTTGGCTTCTGTATATTGGCGAATAATTGGAATCAAATCTTCAACAGGCTGGCGAATACCCGTTACATTTGAAACTAAATTGAGTGCGACAATTTTAGTTCGTTTCGAAAGGGCATTTTGTAAAGCGGTTGGTTCTAATTGATAATTTTCATTTAGCGGTAGTACTACTAATTTGGCTTGTTTACGTTCTGCTAATTGTTGCCAAGGTACAAAATTGGCGTGATGTTCTGCAATGGTAATAATGATTTCATCATTGGTTTGAATTTGTTCAGAAAGTCCGTTAGCAATAATGTTAATAGCGTGAGTTGTGCCACTTGTCCAAATCACAGCATCTCGGGTAGCTACATTAAAACGTTTAGCGACTAAATCTCTAGCTTTTTCATAGGCTTGAGTTTGAGCCAAATCATATTGGCTACGGTGAACAGAGCCTGCTGATTGATAAAATTGACAAGTTTCATCAATCAGTATCTGTGGTTTTAAGGTTGTGGCAGCAGAGTCTAAATAAGTCCAGTTGTCTTTTTGTTTGAAATAAGGGAATTGTTGGCGAAATTGTGTATTTATCATCGTTGTTGTGCCTTACGATAAAGTCGATTACAAGGGATACCATCTTTATTGCCATCTCTCTCTTTCCAGCCGCATTGTTGGAAATGTTGTTGTACTTGAGCGTAGCTAAAACCACGCCTTTCCATCTCTTTACAACTTAATTGTTTACTACAATCAACTATCCCAAGCGGTGAGCTGCTCGGTCTATTTTGCAAATTTGGTGTGGTATCTGACCGCTTACTTGCTCGCCAATCTGCTGGGTTGATAGGGCTAGGATCTCGCCATAAACCAATTTTATTTGTTTGTGCCCGTTGTTGAGCTTGTTGGTAAATCGGCTGTGTTTGGCGATATGCCCACGCCATTCCCATTTCAACTAAGGTGAGGTTGATATTTCGTTTATCATCATAAACTACACCTAATAAGCGTTGATATTTATCATAACCTGAAATATGAATAGTTACATTCTTTTTAAAGGTTAAGTTAGCTAGTGCCTGTTTAGCCCTATTACCAAATGCTTGGGCGGATTCTGGCGCATCAATGTGCTGTAGGCGAATTTTAAGTGGTGTTCTCTCCAGTAAGCAGGCTAATGTGTCGCCATCACTAATTCCTACAACTTTACACTGAATTTGGCGTTCAGCAGAAAAAGCAATAGGCGTGAAAACGAGTAAACTAAATAGAACGAGGAAGTATTTTTTCATTCACTTATCGGGGATAAAAATTAGTAAGGTGGGCTTTAGCCCACCATTTCGTAACTTATGAATTGTAAATATGGTGGGATAAAACCCACCCTACAAATTTTATGTTATTTTAACGTTGTCAGTAGCTTGAGACAAAATATCGTGTCTTTATTAGTGATCTAAGAAAATTATCGCCACGCTTTAAACTGGTTAATTAAACCGTTAGTTGAGCTATCGTGGCTAGTAATTTCTTCACTGTTTTCTAGCTCTGGTAGAATGCGGTTAGCCAGTTGTTTGCCTAACTCTACACCCCATTGGTCAAAGCTATAAATATTGAAAATAACGCCTTGTACAAAGATTTTATGTTCATACATTGCAATCAATGCCCCTAAAGTAAATGGCGTGATTTTCTGAACTAAAATTGAGTTAGTAGGTTTATTTCCTGTGAATACCTTAAATGGCACGATTTCTGCAACTTCTTCTAGCGATTTACCCGCTTGTAAAAACTCTTGTTCCACCACTTCTTTTGACTTACCAAAAGCGAGAGCTTCTGTTTGAGCAAAGAAATTTGACAATAATTTTGTATGATGATCTGCTAATGGATTATGACTTTGAGCAGGGGCGATAAAATCACAAGGGATCAATTTAGTACCTTGATGAATAAGTTGATAAAACGCGTGTTGTCCATTAGTGCCAGGCTCACCCCAAATAATAGGGCCTGTTTGATGGGTTACTGCTTTACCATCTCGACCTACAAATTTACCGTTAGATTCCATATTGCCTTGTTGGAAATAAGCTGCAAAACGGTGCATATATTGGTCATAAGGTAAAATAGCTTCTGATTCTGCCCCTAAGAAATTGCTATTCCAAATACCAACTAATGCTAAAGTTGTCGGAATATTTTGCTCAATAGGGGTATTTAGAAAATGTTTATCCATTGCGTGAGCACCTGCTAATAGTTGCTCAAAATGTTCAAAACCGAGAGAAAGAGCAATTGATAATCCGATAGCAGACCAAAGTGAGTAACGTCCGCCTACCCAATCCCAAAATTCAAACATATTGGCTGTATCGATCCCAAAGTTAGCAACTTCTTTCGCATTCGTTGAAAGAGCAACAAAGTGTTTTGCAACGGCAGATTCATCTTTAGCTGATGCTAATAACCAATCACGAGCTGAGTGAGCATTCGTCATCGTTTCTTGAGTTGTAAAGGTCTTTGATGCAACTAAAATTAAGGTTGTTTCAGGATTCACTTTGAGTAAAGTTTCAGCAATATGAGTACCATCAACATTAGAGACAAAGTGCATATTAAGATGGCTTTTATAAGGGCGTAATGCTTCGGTAACCATATAAGGCCCTAAATCCGACCCGCCGATACCAATATTGATTACATCGGTAATCGCCTTACCTGTATAGCCTTTCCATTCACCTGAAATAACTCGCTCACAAAAATCTTTCATTTTAGCCAATACCGCATTGACTTCAGGCATTACATCTTTTCCATCGACTTCAACTGGGGTATTTGAACGATTACGAAGTGCGGTATGAAGTACTGCACGATTTTCCGTACGATTGATTTTTTCGCCATTAAACATTGCATAGGTTGCTGATTTTAATCCGCATTCATCAGCTAGTTGGCGTAACAATGAGAGAGTTTGTTGGTTAATGGCATTTTTAGAAAAATCTACCAAAATTTGATCTTCAAAACGCAGAGAATAATGTTTAAAACGCTCTGGATCTTCGGCAAAAAGCTGTGTAATTGTCAGATTCTCATTTTTATGTTGCTCTAACGCATTCCACGCAAAAGTTTGAGTTGGATTAATTTTTTGCATATTAATGTCCTTTAAGCTAAGTTTAAAATTAGTTCTGAGAGGTTGATTGTTGCTCGTTAAGTGCATCTAAGCGTTTTTCTAGTTCATTTAATTTTTCACGAGTGCGGAGTAGAACTTGGGATTGCACATCAAATTCTTCACGAGTTACAACATCTAATTTGGCAAGTTGGGCTTGTAAGATTTGTTTGAATTTTTCTTCTAGATCGTTACCTACATTTTTTAGCCCTTGTGGTAATACATTGTGTAATTGCTGAGCGATAGATTCTAAATTTTTTGGATTAAGCATATTGTGTATCTCTTGAATAAAATAGAGCGTAATTTTAAATAATTTTAGCGGATAACTAAAGCAGATAATCTGAAAATTATGCTATAAAGTGAGATAAATCAAGGATAAAGAGAATGGCTGGAGTACTAGGATTCGAACCTAGGAATGCTGGGATCAAAACCCAGTGCCTTACCGCTTGGCGATACTCCAAAATAAAAAAACTAACCTAAGTTAGTTATTATGAATAGTTAAAAATAAGATGGCTGGAGTACTAGGATTCGAACCTAGGAATGCTGGGATCAAAACCCAGTGCCTTACCGCTTGGCGATACTCCAGTCGTTTTATTTTGCAAGCCATAATGGTGCGGGACGAGGGACTTGAACCCACACACCTCTCGGCGCCAGAACCTAAATCTGGTGCGTCTACCAATTTCGCCAGTCCCGCAAATGGTGGCTACAGCGAGATTCGAACTTGCGACCCCAACATTATGAGTGTTGTGCTCTAACCAGCTGAGCTATGTAGCCATCTTGCGTTGCCATATCGGCTTTGCGGGGCGTATTATGCTGATTTAGTCCTTACTCGTCAAATACTTTTTTAGAAAAATTATTTTTTTCGGATTATTTGCATAGAGATTCGGCAATTTGATAAAAAAAACAACAAAAAGGTTATTTTATAATGGGTTAGCTAAATTACTCTTCATTTCTTGTTGTAATTTTTCCAAAACGGGCTCTACATTAGGTAATATACCTTCCCATAGTTGAAAAGCATAACTTGCTTGCCCCACTAACATTCCAAGACCATCTTGTACTGATTTCGCACCTTGAGATCGAGCATATTTTAGAAATGGCGTATTCATTTCTACAGCATATTGCATATCGTAAATATTTGCTTGTGTCATCAGGTGACGAGGTAATTCAACATATTTACCTTGTAAGCCTAATGATGTGGCGTTGATAATTAGATCAAAAGTTTGATCTGCAATCTCATCTAAATAAGCGGTTCGAATTTTCCCAAATTTTGCAAATTTTTCAGCCAAACTAACCGCTTTTTCAGGCGTACGGTTATAAAGCGTGATTTGCTGTTTAGCTTGTAAGAGTGGGTATAACACTCCCTTGGTTGCACCACCCGCACCTAAGATCAAAATATGTTGATTCGGTTTTAGCCAACCTAAACGTTTAAGGTCACTCACTAAGCCTAAGCCATCAGTATTATCGGCATATAGGCGGCCATCTTCTAAACGCTTTAGGGTATTACAAGCCTCTGCTTGCAAACAAGCTTCACTATGTACATCAGCAAGTGCAAAAGCTCTTTCTTTAAATGGTGCGGTAACATTCGCTCCCTTTGCCCCCTCTGCAAAAAACTGCTTTATCTCTATTTCAAAATTTTGTTCATCGCCTAGTTTTGCTGAATAGTGTAGTTTTTTTTGAGTTTGCTCTGCAAATAGTTGATGAATACGCGGAGATTTACTTTGGGCGATTGGATTACCCCATACTGCATATTGGTTCATAGTTAGCCTTGTCTAAAAATATGTTGCGTGAAAATATCTCGAATTTCGGACGGATTTGAATTACCTGCAGTTTGCCAATCTAACACAGGGAAATCATTACCAAATTGTAAACGAACTTCTTCCGCCGTTCTACAAGGCGGTAAAGTGGTTAAATTGGCACTTGTAGAGGTTAAGGCAAAACCAACGCTGTTACACAGTTCAACTACGGCAGGTACTTGGCATAAACGTAAGGCAATTGTGTCAAATGCTCCAGTTAAATAGCGTGGAACGGAAGATTTAGCTGGCATAATCCACGTAATCGCCTTTTCTGTTTTTTGCTCAAAGCGTTGCCATTCAATAGAAGACAATTTACTTTCATCAATATAAGGTAAGAAAAAATCTTTATGAGGGGCAACTAAAATCAGCCCTTTTTCTTCAGGACGTTGCTTTAATGCTAATAATTTTCTGACTGCAATTTCACTTTGTGGGTTACACCCTAATCCAAATACGGCTTCAGTTGGGTAAGCTATCACTTGCTCTTGTTTTAATTGCTCAATAATTGAATGGAATGAATACATTATGCTTTTTCTTGGTTACTCTCTTGTTCGTGTAAATGCTGGCAAGTTCGGTTAGCACATTGCCATATAAATTTGCCCCGTATTTTTTTCTGAATAGCTAAGGGATAATGACATTTTGGGCAAGCTATTTCTGTTGGTTTACTGGCTAATGTAAATTTACAATACGGATAATTGGAACAGCCGTAAAAATGCTTTCCTGAACGCCCAACACGTTCAACTAGCTGATGCGTTTTACATTCAGGGCATACAATATTGTCTTGGGTTTCTGCTTCATCGTGGACGGTAAAATGACATTCAGGATATTGGCTACAACCAATAAAAATCCCAAAATTCCCTTGCTTTAGCTGTAATAAAGCACCACATTCAGGGCAAATTTCGGTTAGTTCCTTAATGACGTGATTATGTTGTTGTAATGGTTTTAAATAATCACATTCAGGATAGGCACTACACCCTAAAAATAGCCCTTGTTTTCCCCGCTTAATTTGTAATGCAGAGTGGCATTGTGGGCAATATTCTGTTTGCTTAGTTGATTTAAAGAGGCTCATCAATCAATTCAAATTCAATAACAAAAAAATGATCTTCATTTGGGTAAATAGTACGAATTATATCCTTTAACTCATCTAATGACATATTTTCTTGCTTTGCGTGTAAATCATTAAGATCTTCAAAAGTAATTGGTGTTACTGATTTTACACAGATTTTTGCAAATAAACGGTCAGTTTCAAGAGTAAAAACGTTAAGCTGTTGATTTGGTAAGAAATATGATTCACTTTTATCCCGTATAGTAATTGTTTTTCTTCCTGCAACAATATCGGTTTCAAAACGGCTAAAGAATGTAATTTTATTCATCATAATCTAATTCCATTAAATGACTAAAATGGTCATTATTAAATCCACGACTTAACATATATCGCCAGATTTTCTGTTTTGCTTTGATATCCCAACTTATAGGACGTTTCTTATTAAAAAGTATTTCAGCTTGTTCAAACCAATCGACTTCGCAATTTTCAAGTTCTTGGCTAATTAGCCAATCTTTAATTCCTTTTTGTTTTAGCTCGAATTTTAGACGATTAGGCCCATAACCTTGTTGTGAACGATAACGAATAAAATGAGAACAAAAACGTTCATCGCTTTGCCAATTTTTTTCTTGCACTTGGCTGATTGCATCATCTATTTCTTCTGTTTCAAATTCTTTTAGTATAAGTTTTTGGCGAAGTTCTGCTTCGCTATAATCTCGTTTTGAAAGCAGATAAACGAGATATTGGATAGGCGTAGATTTTATTTTTGCCATAGTTTCAGATTTAATTCGCATAGCTAACAAAAATGCGGTTTAAATAAACCGCATTTTGAGTGTGATTTAAAGCTCTTCTTCAAATTGATCTTCTGAGTTATCATCACTCTCTGCTACTGGTGCAAGTGCTTTATCTGGGTTAGAAATGAGTAATTCACGAATGCTTTGTTCAATTTTCTCAGCTTGTTCAGTGTTTTCTTTTAGCCATTTGATCGCATTATTCTTACCTTGACCAATTTTTTCACCTTCATAAGAGAACCAAGCACCTGATTTCTTAATAAGATCGTGGGCAACTGCAAGATTGAGAATCTCCCCTACTTTTGAAATACCTTCACCATACATAATATCAAATTCAGCCACTCGGAATGGCGGAGCAACTTTATTCTTCACTACTTTTACTTTTGTTTCGCTGCCTAAAATTTCTTCTCCATCTTTTACAACACCTGAACGGCGAATGTCTAGGCGAACAGAAGCATAGAATTTTAACGCATTACCACCCGTTGTTGTTTCTGGGTTACCAAACATTACGCCAATTTTCATACGAATTTGGTTAATAAACACCACTAAGCAGTTAGTTGTTTTGATATTACCAGTTAATTTTCTTAATGCTTGAGACATCAAGCGAGCCTGTAAGCCCATATGAGAATCACCCATTTCACCTTCAATTTCTGCTTTAGGAGTTAAAGCCGCAACAGAGTCCACGATGATGACATCAACAGCACCAGAGCGTACTAAAGCATCGCAAATTTCAAGGGCTTGTTCACCATTATCTGGCTGCGAAATGAGTAGTTTATCTGTTTCTACACCTAATTTTCTTGCATAAACGGGATCGAGTGCGTGTTCGGCATCAATAAAAGCACAGGTTTTCCCTGTTTTTTGTGCTTGTGCAATTAAAGATAGCGTGAGCGTTGTTTTACCCGAAGATTCAGGCCCGAAAATTTCAACAATACGCCCCATAGGTAAACCACCAATCCCTAACGCAAGATCAAGTCCTATTGAGCCTGTTGAAACGGATTCAATATCAAGTTGTTGTGTATCACCTAATTTCATAATTGAGCCTTTACCAAATTGTTTCTCAATTTGAGCAAGGGCTGCAGCTAGTGCTTTTTCTTTACTTTCTGGTTCTGTGTGCTTTACGACTGCGGGTGTTGATTTTTTCTCTGCCATAGTTGGATTCCTTTATCATTCAAAATGGGTATAACGGCTATCTGCCAAAATTTGCGTGCATTATACTGTTTGAATATACAGTTTCAAGTCTTTTTTAGAAATTTTTCGATCTCGATCGTAAAACTACTTTAAGATGGTTGATGAATTGATGGTAATTGCCCTTTCTAAATCAAAGGGATTTAAGGCATTAACCATCATTATTTTTTCATAAGCCCAAATATCATCTGTGGTGATTTGGGTTAGCTTTACTTTGTCTATATCTAATAAATAACTTAATTGCGTTCCTTTTAATAAATAGTTATGAGAGCTATACCATTTATTCTTTTTTAAAAAGAGTAAATTACCAATAGTACAATCACTAACCAACCCATTATTGATAATAATGATTTCATCACCATTTTGCTGATTTTTGAGTAAATCTAACCGCTTGCGATCACTATATTTAAATTGATAGTCTAAATTTTGTGTATAAACCAGTTTAAATTGTGTGATTTTCTTTGGCGTATAAGGATAAAAATTTATCTCATAATTGTGTTGATTATAATCTATTCTGCAACGAAAAAAGCCTTGTCTAAACGCATTTGGAATAGATATATTCGATAAATTTAAATTACATTCAGATTGAAAATAATGCAAAAAAGCATTATTAACACGCTGCTGATGATAATATAAATGATGAAACTCGCCGTTTATAACAGCTAGTGTTTCAAAGAGTGGATATTGGCACATAAACTTTCTCTAAAATTTCATTATATTCTTCATCTAACTGACTTAATGCAGTAATCCCCCCACCACTGCGAAAAATAAGTTTATTTCCTTGCTGTTCGATATAACGAATAGCAACTGCACTATCTAAGTTCTCACCGTCAAAATAGCCAAATATGCCTGTATAGTATCCTCGTTCTTGTTGCTCTGCTTGTTGAATAATTTCAACAGTTTTTAGTTTTGGAGCACCACTAATTGAGCCTGCTGGTAATAAGGTGGCTAATATTGTTCCTACTCTATTTTGCCAGTTATGTTCTAATTCTCCGCAAATTTCAGAACTAGTTTGATATATTGATCCACGATGTGTTTCTACTTTATCTATATATCGATATTTTGTTACTTGGATATATTTAGCGACTAAAGCAAGATCATTTCTAATTAAATCAACAATGGTATTATGTTCAGTAAACTCTTTTTGTGAGTTTATTAATTTATCTTTAGCATTATTTTCGTTTGCATTGATAGTGCCTTTCATTGGATAAGAATAAATTTTATTTTGTTGAATACGAATAAAACACTCAGGGGAAAAACAGACAAATTGATCTTTTAAACGTAATTTATATTTTGCTTGGCTATTTAAATAGATTTCATCTAACTGATAATTTGTGTTTATTTCTGTCGGTACGGTTAAATTTAACAAATAACTATTACCCGCTTGAATTTCTTTCTGAACTAATTCAAAGGCGGATTGATATTGTTGAAAATCGATCGGCAAAGTAGCTAATTCAAAAGTTTTAGAAGTAGTTGGTAAAGTAGGCTTATTTACTATTTGTCCAAAATCGAACCAAATACCTTCAGACATTGCTTGATCAAGCGGGTAGATAAGCGGTTTTTTTTGCTCAAAATCGATCAAAAAGAAAAATGGTATTCTGTTTTTACCAAAATGATTAGCGGTTTGGATAAAGTGTTGCATCGTTCTTTCATTAAATTTTATGGTTGGTACATTATAGCAACTTTTTAAATAGGAGAGAGCTATACTATGAATAAATGGCGATCACCTCAAAGCAATCGCCATTTTATTTAATTCCACCAATAAATGTAACTAATTGATATATATAGTTTATTGTCCGTAATACGCTTTAGTTAAAATTTCTTCCATATCTTCAACCATTGCTAGACGTGGGTTAGCAGGGGTACATTGATCTTCAAAGGCGAGCAATGCAAGCTCTTTTCGAGCAGCTAAGAATGCTTGCTCTTCTACGCCTTGCTCACGCAACGACATTTTAATTCCACAGCGAACTGCAAGATCGTGTACCGCTTTAGCATAAGATTCTACCCCTTCAGCTGGCGTTGATGCAGGTAGTCCAAGCATTCTGGCAATATCTTGATATTTCTCATCTGCTTTGTAGTGGTTGTATTTCGGCCAAGTTGCCACTTTAGTTGGACGTGTACCGTTATAGCGGATAACGTGTGGCATTAAGATCGCGTTAGTTCTACCGTGAACAGTATGGAAACGTCCGCCTAATTTATGTGCCATTGAGTGATTGATACCTAAGAATGCGTTTGCAAATGCCATTCCTGCAATAGTAGATGCGTTATGCATACGCTCACGAGCTTCTGGATCAGCTTCTTTTACCGATTTTTCTAAGAATTGGAAGACTAATTTAATGGCTTGGAGGGCTAACCCGTCTGTATAGTCGTTAGCAACAGTCGAAACGTAGGCTTCCGTTGCGTGAGTAAGTACGTCTAAGCCTGTATCTGCGGCGATATGAGCAGGAACAGTCATCACTAAAGCGGGATCAACAATCGCAATCGTTGGTGTTAGCGAGTAATCAGCAATCGGGTATTTTTTATTTCCCTCAGTGATTACCGCAAATGGCGTTACTTCAGAGCCAGTGCCTGATGTGGTTGGAATTCCGACAAATTTTGCTTTACGCCCTAATTGTGGGAATTTGAAGGCACGTTTGCGGATATCCATAAATTTCTGTACAAGATCGCGGAAATCTACTTCAGGCTGTTCATAGAATAACCACATTACTTTCGCTGCGTCCATTGGCGAACCGCCACCTAATGCAATGATTGTGTCAGGTTGGAAACTACGCATTAGTTCAGTACCACGGCGAACGGTTTCAATGCTTGGATCGGGTTCAACATCAGCAAACAGTTGGTAGGTAACTTTATTTTTGCGTAAACGAAGTTGTTCGGCAATTTTTTCTACAAAGCCGAGATCGACCATTGATCTGTCTGTTACGATCATCACACGTTCAACATCTTTCATTGATTTTAAATATTGAATGGAATCACGTTCAAAGTAGATTTTTGAAGGGACTTTAAACCATTGCATATTATTTCTCCGTCTGCCGACACGTTTAATGTTTAATAAATTGACCGCACTGACGTTATTGCCAACGGAATTTTTACCATAAGAGCCACAGCCTAATGTTAAAGAAGGTAAGAATGAGTTATATACATCGCCTATTCCACCAAAGGTTGATGGCGAGTTCCAAATAACACGAATAGCTTTAACTCGTTCGCCAAAGGTTTTCGCTAATTGAGCATCTTTGGTGTGAATCGCCGCAGAGTGCCCTAAACCGTGGAAATTCACCATTTGCTCGGCGAGCGTAATGCCTTCTTCAGTAGAATGAGATGTGAGTAAGGCTAAAACAGGCGATAATTTTTCACGAGTAAGCGGTTCGCTTTCGCCAACTTCTTTACATTCAGCGAGTAAAATATTGGTATTTTTCGGAACGGAAAAGCCCGCTTGTTCTGCAATCCAAACCGCTGGTTTACCGACTACCGCCGCATTTAGTTTCGCACCAGAGCAACTTGTTTTATCGGCTTTATCAACTCCGAAAATAAATTTTTCAAGTAAGGCTTTTTCTTTTTTATTTACAAGATAAACGCCGTAGGATTGCATTTCTTTCACAAAATCATTGTAGATTTCTTTATCAACAATCGCTGCTTGTTCTGAAGCACAAATCATTCCGTTATCAAAAGATTTTGACATCACAATGTCATATACCGCTTGTTTCAAATCGGCTGTTTTTTCCACATAAGCAGGCACATTTCCTGCTCCAACGCCTAGAGCAGGTTTTCCGCAGGAGTAAGCAGCTTCAACCATTGCATTACCGCCAGTGGCAAGGATTGTTGCAATGCCTTTATGTTTCATTAGCAATGAAGTCCCTTCCATTGATGGTGTTTTTATCCATTGTACACAGTCTTTAGGTGCACCAGCAGCAACGGCAGCATCATAAACAATTTGTGCTGCGTGAGCAGAGCATTGTTGAGCTGAAGGGTGGAAGGCAAAGATGATTGGGTTACGAGTTTTGAGAGCGATAAGTGCTTTGAAGATGGTGGTGGAAGTTGGGTTAGTGGTTGGTGTGATACCGCAAACAACGCCTACGGGGTCGGCAATCTCAGTGATACCTGTTACATCGTCTTCACTGATTATCCCAACGGTTTTGAGATTCCGCATATTATTGACGACATATTCACAAGCAAATAGATTTTTTGTGGCTTTGTCTTCAAATACCCCTCGTCCAGTTTCTTCAACTGCGTGAAGGGCTAAAGCACCGTGTTTATCAAGTGCGGCGACAGATGCTTTTGCCACAATATAATCCACTTGTTCTTGATCAAGCTGACGGAATGCATCTAATGCTTTCAGACCACGCTCAACAAGCTCATTGACTTCAAGTTGTGCATCATAAGGTTGTGCAGATTTTGCATTACTAACCATAGTCATTTTCCTCTAAATAATAATTTTAACTGATGAAATTATTACTCATATGGAGTGTAATTACCGCAAAATTTACGCTAATTATGCTGGTTTTGTGATCTACATCAAGTTTTTGAGAATTATTATCAACAATGAAAAATATCATCAACAAATTATTAACAGGGAAGATCGTTGTAGTAAGCGGTGGGATACTTATTATTTTTTGCAAAAAAGCAGATACGACATTACTGAGCGTATCTGCTTTATTAAGATATGCAACTACCTGTTAATCAAGAGGAGTTATTTAACTTCTCCAACATTAACACGTACATCTGAGTGTTTATCACCTAAGTTGATTTCTTTACACTCTTCTCCCTCTGAGCAAACATTAATATTAACTTCTTTTTCTATTGATAAGGTATGAATGAGTGAAGCTCCTATATCTAAAGAACTATTCCGAATAATATTACTTTCTTCAGTGGCTCTTTTTGATTTTTCTTGTGCTTCATTTGCTTTTTCAAATGAGTGAGAAGCAACATCTGTGATAGCTGACGGACTTACCACACTGTTTGTTTCAACAACATTATTTTCAGGCACAACATTATTTTCAGGAGCTACATTTTCATTATCCGTAGTGTGCTCAACCGTATCATTTATAGCAGGGGCAGTTTCAGTAACAATTTCTTCTGCTGGAACTGGCTCTGGCACACCATTTAACGCATTGAGTTCACGAGTTAATTCTTCTTCGGTAAACTCTAATTTAGTTGTATCACCGACAATCGTTGCCTCATTCTGCTTTTGTGTTCTTGAGCGTTCGAAGTAAGAAAAATCAGCATTTTCAGTCTCAAACTTCAACTTTTCAGAACTGTGATAAGCTGGAGCACCATTTGGAGCGACAATTTTCAGCGTTAAGTTTTCAAGTTTAACTGCTGCTGGTGTAGCTGCCATACTTAAACCTACATTACCTAATTCAGGGTAAGGAGCAGTAATATCAAATGGCTTGTTTTCATATTTCTTCGGATCATAAGCAATACCTAGATTAAGAATTTTAATATCTAGATCGTCTTTACCATTTTCTCCTTTCCAAGTTGCAGCACCGTTAGTTCTAACCGTATATCCATCGTTAGATTTCACGAAAATAGAACTTTTATTTTTACCAGTCATATCGCCAATAGAGAAGAAACTCGCGATTCCAAATTCTTTATCTGGAGATACGCCTGCTTTCTCTGCTCCTTTTACGCTGATATGGGTATTATCAAGGACTGTGTTACCATTTAATCCTAATTTATGGATCTTACCGTGGAATGGATCGTGGGTTAAATCACGATCAAACTCAATATTGATATTACTATCTTTTAAGTTGATATTTTTTGCCATTAAGTGCAAGAAACCATCTTTAATATTAAGATTAGTATTAGTCATATTGATGTTTGTATCTAAATGTTGGCGGTTTTCTGCAACAACCCAACTATCATAAGTGTCTAAAAACTCACGAGGAATATAGGTATAGTCTAATTCTGTTGAATAACCCCAACGGCGACATCTTTCGCAATTGTGATTTTTTTCAGAACGTTGAACACGCTCCTCTAAATCTTTAATTGCATATTCCCAACCTGGAGCATTATTACCGTAAACTCGACTATTACCGCCGTGAATATAGAAATTAGCTCGCCCAGTGTGAGAAACGTTATTGAAGTTTACATTTCCCATACCACCTGCAATAACAAAATCGTCAATATTCTTTAATTGAACCTTATCTAGATTCACATTAAAGTAACTACGAGCCTCTGTTTCAACAAATTGATAGCTTTGATGATAATCTCGAGGATTACCAGACCGCCCAATACCAATAGCACCATTACCCAAATTTAACGTAGAATTTGTAATATTTACGTCTGGTTTAACTGTTTCAGGGAATTTTCTATCTTCATAATCCTGTAATTGAGTAATAATTCTCAATCTTCCTTTTTCAGCTTGAATATTGGCATTTTCAATATCAATACCATTGCTTGTTACGAGAGATAACAATGCATCACTATCTCTAAAAGAATTTACTTTCAAATTACCAGACCATTTAAAACCACCATAGTTGAGTTTGTTTGTTTGAGGATCATTAAATGGTTTAGAATTTAATATTACTTTACCACTATTGCCTAACATTGATGCTAATGCACTATTACTAATAAAGTTTTCAGTATTATCTAATTTTTTCTCATCATCTATTGTGATTTTGCCATTAAGATCCACGTTAAACGTATTACGTTGTTTTTCTAAATCAGGAGAATAAAAATTAGATGATACTGCTCTTTCAAATTCTCCTGAAAAATCTAATTTATTTATTTTAATATTAGTTTCTGCAGCTAGAATTTTAGAACCTTTATTTGAGGTTATTTTAACTTCTTTGCTACGGTGTGGGGACGTAAAAGCTAATTCTTTTTCAGCTTCAATATTACTTTTTTCACCTAATTTAATTGTCTCCGCACTTAATGTTATTTTACCATCGCCCCTGACATTTGCTGTGGTTGCGTGTAGAATCCCATTATTATTCACAACAGAGTCTAATGCTTTTTCTTGACCTTGTGACGTTAGTTCAATATAGCCATTTTCTGCAATAACTGCACCGTTATTCTCGACAATATTAGCTAATGTATTATTATCCAATTCAACATTAATAGATGTTGCTTTATCATTTGATAATGATAGAGTGAAACTGTCTCCTGAGGCTAAAATAACTTGAGATGGGGTTGAAACTGTTTCGGTAACATCTCTCGTTTCCCAAACCATATTATACCATCCTTGATCGCAGTAATAAGCGTAGCGTTCTCCCCCACTACACACACGTTTCCTTTCGGTTTTTGTTTGATAAAAATTCTTTCCTTTTAATTCCCCTTCATTTTTAACCTTATCACCAACCAAGGCAATAAACCCATTTTGCCCATTAGCGGTGATTTTACCTTGGTTTTTTACTTCCCCTTCTTCTGCTGTTTTACGAATAAAACGGAAGTTCTTTTGTTCAAGATTCTTTTGTGTGTTCTCTAGCTCTTTTGTTGTCGCCAACAATGCCCCTACATTCACTTCAGCGGTTTTAGAAAAGATTACGCCATTTGGGTTAGATAAAAATACTCGTCCATTCGCAGTTAGCTTACCTTGTATTTCACTCGCATTCCCACCTGTTACACGGTTGTGAGCAATAGATAATGACGTTGGTTGTTTAAATTCAACACTATTTTGAGCACCAATATTAAAGCTATTCCAATCAATACTAACTACATCGGAGCTTTGATTAATTGTCATTGCATTATCTACAGTTTCTATTCTTGCTTCACCATAAGTGATCTTTTCACCTGTAGGTAAAGCGTTTGCATAAGCAAATGCACCAGCAAAGGTTGTATAGATACCAATACTAATTAAGTTAAATTTACGCATATTTATATTTTCCTCCCAAATTAAAATGTTTTCGCAACAGATAACCACACTTGATGCTTATCATTACCTGCTAATTTTTTACCTAATGTTTTTGCCACTGTTGCACTAATTGCATAGTTATTGATTGCAGAAAGCGTTAAACCAATACCCGCACTTTGAATACTTACATCATTTTTTACATTAGGAGCGAGATGTTGGCTATTTTTATAATATTCACCCTTACCATAATCATAGAAGAGTGAGGTTGTTAAAATGCTTTCTTTAAATAAAGGCAAATAATGTTTTAATTCCGTTTGTAGAATATGCCCATTATCTACACTTGCTACACCAGATTTATATCCTCGTACAGCGTACAATCCACCAAGTAACATTTTCTGTGAGCTATCTAAATTGGTATCTGCAACTTGCCCACTAATGCCTAGCGATAATGCAAAAGATTTTGGCAAGGCTTGCTCGTGAGTAAGTTGATACTGGAATACAGTAAATGCAGTTGTTTTGGACTGATTTTGTGTAGAATCATTGGTGTGATCATTGACTTTGCCAAATACAGTGCCTAGAGAGAAATAGGTAATCCCATTTTTGGTAGAACGCCAAGAACCATTAGTTGAAATATTGATAAGATTAGATTTACGTTTTTGATATACATTGACTGCATTTTGCTCATCTTTCAATATTTGATGATTAAAGGCAATTTTTGTATTTAAACGAAATTCAGGTGTACGAATGGTTGGATGTAATAGATAAGCTCCAAGTGTGCTAGAATTTCCTTGTGCATTTAAGTCTTTAAAGTTACCACCCAGTTTATAGTCAAGGTAGTTAGCATTTACACCTAATTTTGTACCATATCCATTAATTAAGCCTGAGTAATCCAAACGAGCACTTTTTAAGTTCGTTTTATCAGAGATAAGAAAATCAAGTTTTAAATCATCACCAAAGCCAATTAAATTATTGAGTTGTGTACCAGCAGACAAGCGATATTGTCCAGTGTCTTTATTCCCTTGATTATCCAATAGTAAATAACCACTAAAACGTTTGCTATCTTCTACGGAAATTACCACATCACTTGAACCTTTAGCTTGGCCCGCTTTAATTGCAAGATTAGGTTTCACCCCTTGAATATCGTTAAGCAATAGTGCGACTTTTTCAAGATCGCTTTTATATAGATAAGCGTTATTTTTCAAATTAGCTTGGCTAATTTTATTCAAAATGGTTGTAGATAAACGACTATTGTTCTGAACAGAAATATTGTCGATTCTTCCTTTAATGATATTGATTAGTAAGGTTCCATTTTCAATATCTTGAGGTGGTAGAATTGCTCTCGCAACAAGGTAGTTATTTTGACGATAATATTCCGTTATCTTTTGTACTAACAGATTAAGCTCTGAAAGCGTAGTTGGCTTATTTACATAATTGTTCAGTAGATGAGAAAGATCTTCTGATACTAGATTCCCATCTAAGTCCGTTACTTTGATATGTTGCAGTGTGAATTCAGCTTCGTTAGCCTGTTTTCCTCCAGTTACCGCAACTTTATTATCAAATAACGAACCGCTAGGTTTTACTTTTTCCTGCTGACGTTGATTGAGTTCCTGATTAAGTAATCCAGCGTCAGTATTTGCATAGACACTTACCGCTAAACTATTTGCGAGTACCATCGCCAATAAAGAATGTTTAGTCTTTAAACACATCTTATTTCATCTCCTTTTAGTCGTGTTTATTATTAGAATGACCAAAATTCTAATAAAAAAAAAAATCATTATCAATAACGAGAAATGCAAAAATATTGTTAAGTTAATGTACTTATAACTTTTAGAAATAATTAATGAAGAAAAACTTTATTTAAACAATAAAAAAGGAGTAAATCTCTATTGGAGATTTCAGATTATTGACAAAGTCTTTTTTCATTCGGACGCCAGCGTGGCGTCCCTACAGGGAAAGTTATAACCAATTGAAAAATAACAGATTTTATTTTGTTATGTAGGGACGCCACGCTGGCGTCCGTTTATTGAATACAACAAATTGGGGTTTGTCATCAGTCTGAAATCTCTATTGGAGATTTTATGAACCTTTGGCAGAAAACGTGAAATAGTGGTAGGATATGCCTATTTTCATCATAAAAAATCATAATCTAATGAAAGATATTTTACGAATTGCAACTCGCCAAAGCCCATTAGCTTTATGGCAAGCAAATTTTGTTAAACAGGCTTTGGAGCAACATTTTCCTGAATTATCAGTAGAGCTTGTAACAATGGTGACCAAAGGCGATATTATCCTTGATACCCCTTTAGCAAAAATTGGTGGTAAAGGTTTATTTGTTAAAGAATTAGAACTTGCCTTGTTAGAAAATCGAGCCGATTTAGCTGTTCATTCAATGAAAGATGTTCCAATGGCTTTCCCTGAAGGACTAGGGCTTGCTGTTATTTGTGAACGTGAAGATCCACGAGATGCGTTTGTGTCAAATCACTATGCTAGTTTAGATGAGCTACCGTCAGGGGCAATTGTGGGAACATCAAGCCTACGCCGTCAATGTCAGCTAATGGCATCTTATCCACATTTACAGGTAAAGTCTCTGCGTGGCAATGTTGGAACTCGTTTAAGCAAGTTAGATAATGGAGAGTATGATGCTATTATTTTAGCATCAGCGGGGTTAATTCGTTTAGGAATGCCTGAGCGTATTCGTTGTTTTATATCTACTGAGCAATCCTTGCCTGCGGCAGGACAAGGTGCAGTTGGTATTGAAACACGCTTAAATGATGAACGTGTTTTATCCTATATCAGCATTCTTAACCATTCTCAAACAGCTTATTGTGTAACTGCAGAACGTGCAATGAATACTCGCTTACAAGGTGGCTGCCAAGTGCCGATTGGTGGTTTTGCGGAATTACAAGGTGAAACGCTCACTTTACGAGCATTAGTCGGTAGCCTAGATGGTTCAACTATTATTCGTGCATCTGCATCTGCACCAATTCAAGATGCGGAAAAGCTAGGAATAGAGATTGCTGAAAAATTACTAGCACAAGGTGCAGATAAAATTTTACAAGAAATCTATCAAGACTAAGTGATGAATGTATTAGTAACACGCCCTGATTTACGCGGGGAAAAATTAACAGAATTACTCGTAGAACAAGGTCTATTTGCAATTCATCAACCATTATTTATGGTTGAGAGTGGCAGAGAGCTTCCGCTTTTACCTTCCGCATTAGGGAGATTAAATTCGGGTGATTATGTTTTTGCTGTGTCTAAGAATGCGGTAGATTTTGCTACACAAACATTAAATGAAACAGGGTTTGCTTGGCGATCAGATCTAATGTATTTTGCGGTAGGGCAAAGTTCTGCTAATTATTTTTCCGCAAAGAGCGAACAAGCGGTGCGTTATCCGTTACAATCTGAAAATAGCGAAGGGTTGTTAGCTTTACCTGAAATGCAACTGTTACAAGATAAAAATATCTTAATTTTAAGAGCAAATACTGGGCGTGAATTTTTTACAGAGCAAGCTATTCATCGTGGTGCAAAAGTACAGACATTGGAATGCTATCAGCGTATCGAGTCTGCTGAAAATTTGTCGGAAAAAATTAGTCTTGCAAAACGAGTTGGCGTAGATACTATTATCGCAACCAGTGCAGAAATTTTATCGCTGTTAGTAGAAAAAACATTGGAAACGGAACAAGAGTGGCTTTTTGGTTGTCGCATTCTTGTTGTGGGTGAGCGGTTAGCTAACATTGCCAAGCGTTTGGGGTGGCAACAAGAACGTATTATAGTGTCTAAGAAAGCGGACAATATGACTTTATTAGAAACACTTTTAACACATCATCAATCTTAATTTAAAAGGTGGGAGTTATGTCTAAACAGAACAAAAAGCAAAGAGCTGCTGATGCACAGCAGATTGATTTAGCCAAAGTTGAAGAACAGGTTGAAATTGAACCGAATTCTGAAACACCACAAACTGAACAGCAAGAAAATTCAGAGAAGATTGAGCAACAAGTCGAACAACAAGCGGTTACATCAGAAGATCATTTTGCAAAAGAAACGGAGAATGTTACCGCTTCCGAGCAGTTAGAGAAAAAAGTAGAAGAGGATTCTAAAGTGGAAGACGTTAAACCGAGTCAAGAAAAACAAGAAAAGCAAAAATCAGGCGGTAAAGCCATTGCAGTTTTAGCCTTATTGATTGCATTAGGTATTGGCGGAGCAGGGCATTTCTTTGCGAATAAGAAATTTGCTGAAGTTGAGGCTCAAATTGAAGCGTTAAAACAGCAGGTTGGAAATGCAAAAGTACCATCAACAAGTACACAAACAGCGGTAGAGCTACCTAATTTTGATGCAGAAAAAGCACAACTAGCTCAATTAACTACTGATTATCAAAAATCATTAGATAAAATTGCTCAGTTAGAGCGTGAGCAATCTAATTATACTCAACAAATCAATGGGTTACAGCTACAACTGCAAAAATTAGGTTCAACACCGAAAGCAGATACAAGTGCGTGGTTATTATCTGATGCAGATTTCTTATTGAATAATGCCCTACGCAAAATGGTGTTAGATAATGATATTGATACCGCTAAAAATTTACTCGTTGAAGCAGACAATGTATTAAGTCAAGTAACCAGTAGTAATGTTCAGGCTATTCGTGATGCGATTAAAGCCGATCTTAAACAGATCGCAAGTGTAAATAAGGTCGATCAAAATAATTTAATGCAACGTTTAGCACAATTAGCAAATAATGTTGATGATATGCCGATGTTAGATAATGACGCTCTTTCTTCCCAAGATAATGGCGAGGTAAGCGATTCATTAGCAGATTGGCAGAAAAATATTGAGAAAAGTGCAGATTCTTTCCTAAGCCACTTTATTCGCGTAAGTGATAAAAATAAAGCAAATGAGAAAGTCTTTATCGCACCAAATCAAGAAATCTATTTGAGAGAAAACATTCGTTTACGTTTACAAATTGCGATTTTAGCTGTACCACGCCAGCAAAATGAATTGTATAAACAATCTTTAGAGGCCGTAGGAACTTGGGTAAGAAGTTATTTTGATGTACAGAATACCAATGTGAAACAGTTCTTAAAAGAAGTTGATGACTTAATTGAGCAGTCTATTTATATTGATGCACCTAATCGTTTACAAAGCCTAAACTTATTAGAACAAGCCTTAAATAAAGTGCCTGAGCCAGTACAAAAAATTCAACTTGATTCTGATAAAACATTAGAACAACTGAAAGTCGAAGATGTGAAAGTGGAAAAAACAGCAGAAGAAAATGTTGCTGAACCAGCCACAGAGCAACCAGCGAATAACGCTGAACAACCTGCGAATGCACAATAGGAGGTTATGATGTTTCGTGTTCTCTTTTTAATGCTATTAGTGCTGGCTGGATTGATTTTAGCACCTTATATGGCAGGTAGCCAAGGTTATGTTCGTATTGAAACAGGCAGTAAGATTTTTGAAATGAGCTTAGTAATGCTCATTGTATTCTTTGCAGTTTCTATGGCTACGGTTTACTTATTAGAATGGGTCGTTACTCGATTTTTCCGTTTAAGCCGAGGATCTTATCAATGGTTTGGTAATCGCAAACGTAAATTAGCACAAAAACAAACCTTAGAAGGTTTGATGAAAATGACAGAAGGCGACTATTCAAAAGCAGAGAAATTGATCAGTAAAAATGCAATGCACTCTGATGAACCTGTTTTAAACTTCATTAAAGCCGCTGAAGCAGCTCAACAACGTGGTGATGATTTAGCTGCTAATAAACATCTTTTAGAAGCATCAAAAATTGCAGGACCAAATAGTATTGCTGTTGAAATTGCAAGAACTCGCATTTTATTGCAACAAGGAAAATTACCAGCAGCTCGTAGCTCCGTTGATAGCTTATTAGTGCTTGCACCAAATAACATTGATGCTTTACGTTTAGCGATTGAAATCTACCAAAAATCGAAAGCGTATAAAGCATTAGATAATGTGTTAGATGTCATTGGTAAACGTAGTTTCTTATCTGCTGAAGAGTATGAAGCCTTAGAACATCAAGTAGAAGATGGATTGCTCGATGAGATAATGAATGAAGATGGTCAGGAAGGGCTACTCGCTTGGTGGGATAATCAACCAAGTAATCGTCGCCGTTCAGTCTATTTGAGAACAGCATTGATTAAGCGTTTATTAGATACTAATGATCATCAATCAGCAGCAGAAATTGCTCTAGAAACGGTTAAGAAATCAGAAGATGAGCAGTTACAACCGCTCTTTAAAGAACTCACTCGTTTACAAATTGATGAACATAGTAAATTGTTAAAAGTACTTGCTAAACGTTATGCAAAAGCAGCGGAACATTATAAAGATGATTATGCTCGTGCATTAGGTTATATTTATGCAAGAGAAGGGCTATTTGCTCAAGCTAAAGGTTATTTTGTTCAAGTATTAGAACATAATGAATGCACTGCAAATGATCGCATTATGGCACTCTATGTCGCAGAACAAACGCACGATGCAGAATTAGTCGCTCGTATTCGACAAGATAATTTGAAAGAAGTGAATGTCTCTGTGAATGAAGAACCTGTTCTTTCATTACCAGAGAACATAGAGCCTAAGGTATAATTATTTCTATATAAACAAGCGGGCAGATTGGTAAAACATTTTACCAATTTGTCCGCTTTTTATCTCTTGGTAGATTAGCATAGTAGACAAAAGGTTAGTAAAAATGAGTTAAACCCTTATAGTACAAGAATTTAACCTGCCTTTTTAAAATATGAATAAAAACTTGCTCTTTTTGCCAATCTTCAAAAACACAAAAGTATGACTTTAAAAATAAGTTTCAACGTTATGAATGTTTAGCGTGTAATAAAATATTGAAAATACAACAAATCGGATAGAAGGATTATTTAAAGAACTGAAGCAGAAATTATCTATTCATAATGGTAAGGAAATCACACTGGTGTCCGAATAAAAAAAGCGGATTTTTAAATCCGCTCAGACTGATGACAAACTTCAAAAGAACGTAAAATCTGTAGGGTGGGCTTAAGCCCACCATCTTTAAAATCAATAAGTTACAAAATGGTGGGCTTAAGCCCACCCTACACGAAATAAGTTCGTCAATAATCTGAGTGGATTTTTAAATCCGCTTTTAACATTAAGTTTGTGTATGATTACGCTAATTCTTTGCGTAGTTTTTTGGTTACTTCCATCATCACTTCTAACTGAGCAATGGTTTCCGCCCAACCACGGGTTTTTAAGCCACAGTCCGGATTGACCCATAAACGCTCTTTCGGTACGACATTTAATGCTTTGCGCAATAAGTGTTCGATTTCCTCAGCTGTTGGTACTCGTGGGCTGTGAATATCGTAAACACCTGGACCGATGTCATTAGGGTATTTGAAATCACCGAATGCAGTTAATAATTCCATATCTGAACGAGAAGTTTCAATCGTAATGACATCCGCATCTAAACCAGCGATAGCTGGTAAGATGTCGTTAAATTCCGAGTAACACATATGTGTATGGATTTGTGTATCATCAGCTACACCCATTGAGCTTAAACGGAATGCTTCACCAGCCCATTGTAAGTAAGCGTCCCAATCTGCACGTTTAAGCGGTAAACCTTCACGAATTGCAGGTTCATCAATTTGGATTACTTTGATCCCTGCTTTTTCTAAGTCTAATACTTCATCAGAAAGTGCTACACCGATCTGTTTACATACGGTTGAACGTGGAATATCGTTACGTACGAATGACCATTGCAAGATAGTTACAGGGCCTGTTAGCATCCCTTTCATCACCTTGTTGGTTAGGCTTTGAGCATATTGTGACCAACGTACAGTCATTGGTTCCGGGCGTACCACATCACCATAAATCACCGGTGGTTTTACACAACGTGAACCGTAGCTTTGTACCCAACCGAATTTCGTGAAGGCGAAACCGTCTAATAATTCGCCGAAATATTCCACCATATCGTTTCGTTCTGCTTCACCGTGAACCAATACATCTAAATCTAATTCTTCTTGACGGCGAACCACATATTCGATCTCTTTCTTCATTGCTGCTTCGTAATCTGCAAGGCTTAAATCACCTTTTTTGAAGCTCGCACGAGCGTGACGGATTTCCGTAGTTTGTGGGAAAGAACCAATATTGGTTGTCGGAAGAAGCGGTAAGTTTAACCACGCATTTTGCAATTTGATACGCTCGGCAAATGGTGATTTACGTTGATCTGCATTTGCCGGTAAGTTTGCTAAACGCGCTGCCACTTCAGGACGATGAATGTCTTTGCTGTTTGCACGAGCATCAGCCGCTGCTTGGCTTGCATCTAATTGTGCTTGAACCGCTGAACGTCCGTTATTTAACGCCTGTTTTAATACGTTTAATTCTTCAACTTTTTGCAAAGTGAAAGATAACCAAGAGTATAAATCCGGATTTTTCTCTTTTAATTGTGTTTCTACTTCTAAGTCATACGGCGTGTGAAGTAATGAGCAACTTGGAGCAATCCATAAGCGTTCGCCTAATTTTGCTTTTAATGGCTCTAATACATCTAACACTTTGTTTAGGTTTGCACGCCAGATGTTACGCCCTTCAATAACCCCTGCTGAAAGCACTTTGCTGTAATCTTCAAAGGCAGCAAGTTGCTCTGGTGCACGAATTAAATCTAAGTGTAAGCCATCAACAGGCAAGCCTTTTAATAGTGCGGCGTGTTCTGCCACTGAGCCAAAGTAAGTAGCCAGTAAGATTTTCGCATTCACTTTGCTTAACTCTGCATATACCGCTTTATATGCTTCAACCCACTCTGCCGGTAAGTCTAATGCAAGAGCCGGTTCATCAATTTGAATCCACTCTGCTCCCTCTGCAACCAGTGCGTTTAGAATTTCCACATAAACCGGGAGTAATTGATTGAGTAAATCGAAACGGTTAAATGCTTCGCCTTTCTCTTTCCCTAAATATAAGAATGTTAATGGCCCAACAATTACAGGCTTGAAGTTTAAGCCTAATGCTTTTGCTTCACGAATTTGATTTACATAGTGAGCCGGATTGGCCTTAAATTCTGTATTTTTGTGAAATTCTGGTACTAAATAGTGGTAGTTTGTATCGAACCATTTCGTCATCTCAATAGCAAACTGTTCTTTGTTACCACGAGCAAGTTGGAAGTATTGATCTAAGGTTAATTTTTGGCTATCAAAACCGAAACGTGCAGGAATTGCCCCTGTTGCCACTTGAAGATCTAAAATGTGATCGTAGAAAGTGAAATCACCTACTGCAACATAGTCTGCATTGGCAGCAGCCTGATGTTTCCAGTTCTTCTCACGTAATGCTTTGGCTAAATCTAATAAATCTTGTTCTGCTAATTCTTTACGCCAATAACGTTCTTGAGCAAATTTTAATTCGCGTTTTGCACCAACACGCGGAAAACCTAATACGTGAAATGTTGTCATTGTAAATCTCCTAGTTAGTTTGAAATTAACTTCAGACGTTTAGCCGTCTAGATGGAGTACATAATGATAAAATTTATTACATTATGCAAATGTATAATTTTCACATTAATATGAAAATTTTTAATAATGGATAAGTATAGAGAGACTAAAATGAAGAAAGTTTAATCATATCACTATGATTTTATAGGTGAAGATAAAAAACAAGCGGTCAGTTTATGAATAAAATTTACATAAATATACCGCTTAGTTTTAACTTATGACGATTTGTTTGTTCATTAAACGCTTTACTTCATCTTGATGACTCACCACTAAACATAATGTTGATGGTAGTTGTCGTTGAAGTAGTGAAATTATCTCTAATGCTGATTTTGTATCTAATTGATTTGTTGCTTCATCTAAAAAAAGTATCTGCGGACGAACTAATAATACTCGAGCAATACTAATACGCTGTTGTTGCCCTCCAGAGAGTATATTTTGCCACGCTTTGATAGAATCTAACTGATCCACTAATTCTGATAACCCAACTTGAGTTAGAACTATCTTTAAGTGGTTATCATCACCAATAGGTAAATTCGGATAACTAAGTATGGCTCGCAAACTACCTTCTGTTAAGTAAGGTGTTTGTGGTAAAAATAATATAGAGCCTTTTACATCAATATGCCCCGAATAGTAATGCCAAAGCCCTGCTAAAGTTTTGAGTAGGGTTGATTTTCCTACGCCACTTTGCCCGTCTATCAAGACCCAATCATAAGCGGTGAAATTGAGTGAAAAATTTGCAAAAAGTTGCTTTTTATCGGGGGTATATACCGCCAAATCATCTACTCTCAATGCAATATCTGCTGAACTTTTATTATGTTCTGTGTCAAATCTGTTTAGCGATAACAATGCTGTTTGAAATGTCGCTAAACGTTCAACAACAGCAGCCCATTCCATCAATTTTTTATAATAATCCATAAACCAGCCGAAACCATCTTGTACATTAGAAAATGCACTTCTTGCTTGCATCATATCGCCAAATGTCATTGTTCGAGCTAAATACATTGGCAATGTAGCAAAAATCGGAATAAATAAGCTCAGGCGTAAATAGCTTGCTGAAAAGATTTCAACCTTAAATTCTCTTGCAATCAATTCTTGCCAGTTCTGTTTAATCTTTTGAAAATGTGTTGATAAACGTGAAATTTCTCTTTGCTCACCACGATAAGAGGCAATTTGCGTTGAGTGCTCTCGAATATTTAATAATGTTGCACGATAATCCGCTTCTTTATGTTGGCGTTCTATATTGAGGGGCTGTAATTTATGCCCAATAAAGTGCATCAACAGTGTACAAAGTATTGAGTAGATGAGAGCAATCCAAACTAGATAACCATAGATAGTGATTGTTTCACCACCAATATTAAATGTTTGAATATGTGATAGTTCCCATAAGATAGCAATAAAAGCGACCAATTTTGCCAAATTCATTATGAAATACTTAAATAAATCAATACTTTTTTCTGCCAGTAAAGCTACATCTTCAGCAATACGCTGATCGGGATTATCAATATATTGAAAATAAGAAAGGTGGTAATGCTTGCTTTGCTCTAACCAAAGTTGTTGAAATTGGGTTGTTAAATGCTCTCTCCAACGAAAAATCAGGACTTTTCTTAGCCAATTGCCACACACAATAAAGCTCACAATAAGGATAATATAACCTAAATAATGCATCACTAATTCAGGTATTACTTCGCCATTAAATTCAGCAAGAGCATCATAGAAAGCTTTATTCCACTCAGTAATCCATACGCTAATATGAATAATGAGCAATGCAAACGTAATAACAAGACAAAGTAAAAACCAAGCAATACCTTGATGTTTATTACACCAAAATGGTTTGGCTAATTGTAAAAATTGCGAAATTGTTTTCATTTTTTAAATAAAAATTGATAGTGAGAGTTACTCACTATCAATTAAGCGGTCTGATTTTAGAAAAGATTTACCAATTAGAGTTTCCAATCTAAATTAAATAGGAAGGTACGCCCTTGCCCATAAAGATTGTTAATTCCTAAAGTACGCACTCGGTGATTCTCAAAATAACGTTTATCCGTTAAATTTTTCCCTACAAGGTGTAATGCAATGTTCTTACTCACTTGGTAACGAATGTTAGCGTCCCAAATTGCATAACTTCCTTGTTTCACATTCCATAAACTATCTACTTTGCTTTGGAATGCAACACCTGTACCAATAGACCATTTTTTCTGGTCGAAAGGTAAGACATAATCAGTATATAAGCGGAAAA
The DNA here is from genome assembly GCF_053654055.1 of Ursidibacter sp. B-7004-1. NCBI lineage: Bacteria > Pseudomonadati > Pseudomonadota > Gammaproteobacteria > Pasteurellales > Pasteurellaceae > Ursidibacter > Ursidibacter sp. B-7004-1. Next base: position 29,133 of record NZ_JBSIUP010000011.1, read on the forward strand.
TATGCTTTGGTGTATGTTTACTATAATTTGCACCAACTAAATACTGACTACTCTCTGTTTTCAAATACTTACTTTGATTAAAGGTATAACCTGCAGATAATTGCCAATCTTCCGTTAGATGACCTGATAATTCTGCATCAACACCACGACTACGAACTTCGCCATTTGCAATGAAATAGGCTCTACTTACGCTTGGATCCATTGCAGGTGTAATCTGCATTGCTCTATTCTTTTGAGAAATCTGGAAAAGTGCAACAGAAGCATTTAGCCCACCATTAAGCCATTCACCTTTCCAACCTAATTCATAGTTTGTTCCAGTAACTGGTTTAATTGTTTTGCCATTTTTATCTGTATTTGATTGCGGTTTATAAATAGCCGTATAACTTAAATACAAACTATTATTTGGGTTGATATCATAAGTTAGCCCTGCATAAGGCACAAAACGAACCCGAGATAAATGGCTGTGTACATCAGGATCACTATCAGCTCTACCGTTCCACCAATCATAATTAGTATTACCAATCTGTTTCCAGTGGCTATAACGAGTACCCGCAAGTAGATGTAAATTATCTAACAAGCTAAAACGAGAACCGAAGGTGATTGCTTGGTTATAACTTGCTCTGTCATAGAAAGTTTGATCATTATATTGCGTATTCCAATTCGGCTCGGCAATTTCACTACCATTAAATTGGCGTGGTTCGAAAGCATCAGTATTTCGGATACGGCGGAAACGATTATCTGCCGTTTCACGACTATAAGAGTAGCCTAAGAAGAGTTCGTGCTGACGACCAAACAGATCATATTTACCAGTTAAGGTTGATTGGAAGTCAATTTGATCGCCTTTATTGTCATAGCGTAATAAATTGTTGGTTTTTAACGTTTCACCTGCTGAATATCCTTTATAACTAGTAGCAGCTTCAGCAATAAAACCAAAACCTTGAGTTGTATAATTCTTAATATAATTAACTTTATTGGTTAATTTCCAATTATCATTAAAGAATGTTTCAAATTCAGCGAATACATTAAATTTACGAGCTTTTTCTCGATTCCAGTTATAACCTAAATAAGTATCACGATGAAAACCAGCATCAGCACCATCTTTATTCATCGGTACACCAAACACATCAGGAGTTGTATGTAGATTCTGATATAACGCGCCAAGAGTAAGCTGACTATTTGAACCAACTTCAATATCCATTACACCATATAATGCACGTTTAGTATTGTCATTCGGTAACTTTTTAAAAGTTGGATCATTTTCTAATACAGAAACTAAACGCCCTCTTACTCCCGCACCAAGAGTCCCCGATAAATCTGCAGTTGTTCTTGCTTTACCATTCGTATCAAATTGGAAATTACCATTTGCTTGGAACTCACTGGTTGGACGTTTACGCACTGCGTTAATCGTACCGCCAGGCTCACCTGTTGATTGCGTTAAACCTGTTGCTCCACGCACCACTTCAATGTGATCGTAGATGACTAAATCTGTCATACTCTGCGGATCACGGAAAGTATTATCACGAGAACCACGCACTGCACTTGAGATGCCATCTTCTTCAATTTGATCGATATAAAATCCTCTCGACTGATAACGATAGTAAGCACCATCAGGAATTACATTGATGCCTGTTGTCGTTTTGAGAGCATCTTGCATCGAGGTAATAGCACGTTTATCTAGATGAGCTTTAGTGACAACACTAACAGATTGTGGTGTTTCTTTTGGAGAGAGAACAAGACCAGTGGTTGTTTTCATTGCAGAAGTGGTTAATGATTGGCTATGTTCCGTTAGCGTATTGCCACTTTTTACTGTTACCTCAACAGTATCTAGCCCATTACCTTGAGCTTGCTCAGTGTTAGCAAGTGCTGGCATTGCAATAATAGCGCAGCTAATTAAACTTAATTTGAAATGAAAATGTGTCATACATAACCCGATAAATGAATAAAAAATACAACTATTTTTTATACTATTAAATATGACAATTATTTTCAATAAAAAAATAAATAAAATGAAATCTAAATAGACAAATTAGACCAGTAAAAAGCGGTCAGTTTATGAAAATTTTTTGCAAATTTTCTTCACAAACTAACCGCTTTCGTTGTTATATCAATTCGTTATGAATTAGATACTTTTGCTTGATGCTCTTTGGCTGCTTTTACAAAGCCTTCAAATAATGGGTGTCCATCTCTTGGCGTTGATGTAAATTCTGGGTGGAATTGTGCTGCAACAAACCAAGGGTGGTTTGGTACTTCAATAATTTCAACTAATTTACGATCAGCAGAAAGCCCTGTTACTTTTAAGCCAGCTGCTTTAATTTGTGGTAATAAGGTGTTATTTACTTCATAACGGTGGCGATGACGTTCGTAGATGGTTTCATTTCCATATAATTCACGCGCCAAACTACCTTCAACTAAATGACACGCTTGTGAACCTAAACGCATTGTACCGCCAAGATCTGATGTATCTGAACGAACCTCTACATTACCTTCTGCATCTTGCCATTCGGTAATTAAACCAACAACAGGATATGCCGAATCTTTATCAAATTCCGTTGAATTTGCACCTTTTAAACCTGCTACATTACGAGCATACTCAATTAAGGCAATCTGCATTCCTAAGCAAATCCCTAAATATGGAATCTGATTTTCACGAGCATATTGTGCCGTTAAAATTTTACCTTCTACACCACGATAGCCGAATCCACCAGGCACTAAAATCGCATCAACACCTTTCAGTACTTCAATCCCTTTGGTTTCTACATCTTGTGAGTCAATATACTTAATATTAACTGTTAAGCGATTTTTTAGTCCCGCGTGTTTTAATGCTTCATTTACAGATTTATAAGCATCTGGCAGCTCAACATATTTGCCAACCATACCGATAGTTACTTCGCCCGTTGGATTAGCTTGTTGGTAAAGTACATTTTCCCATTCAGATAAATCTGCTTCTTTGCAGCTTAAATGGAAACGGTCGCAAATAAAGTCGTCTAATCCTTGTGATTTAAGTAATGCTGGAATTTGATAAATTGAACCAACATCTTTTAATGAGATAACCGCACGTTCTGGTACATTACAGAATAATGCAATTTTTGCACGCTCATTCGCAGGAATAGCACGATCTGAACGGCAGACCAACACATCTGGCTGAATACCGATAGAAAGTAACTCTTTTACTGAGTGTTGCGTTGGTTTTGTTTTGACTTCACCTGCTGTTGGAATATATGGCACAAGGGTTAAGTGCATAAATAAGGTTTTTTCACGACCGACATCTACCGCAAGCTGACGTAATGCTTCTAAGAATGGTAAAGATTCAATATCACCAACTGTGCCACCTACTTCTACGATAGCAACATCTTGCCCTTTACCGCCTTCGATCACTCTTGCTTTGATTTCGTTAGTAATATGTGGAATAACTTGAATGGTTGCACCTAAATAGTCGCCACGACGTTCTTTGCGTAAAACTTCTGAGTAGATCTTACCGCTTGTAAAGTTATTGGCTTTGGTCATTTTGGTGCGAATAAAACGCTCATAATGCCCTAAGTCTAAATCTGTTTCTGCACCATCTTCGGTTACAAACACTTCACCGTGTTGTGTTGGGCTCATTGTACCAGGATCGACATTGATATAAGGATCAAGTTTCATAATAGTGACTTTCAAGCCACGCGCTTCCAAAATAGATGCAAGAGATGCTGCAGCAATTCCTTTACCTAAAGAAGAAACAACACCGCCTGTCACGAAAATATAATTCGTTGCCATTGTATTTTGCCTTTATTTGATTGGTTGAATTGAAATTGAAAATCTGTGAATGGTAATACCATTAGGACGGGAGCATAGTTTACAGTAAAAATTATTGTTTTGCTAGGACTTAAACATAAATCTACTTCGTAATATAACTTGAATAAGCGGTAAGATTTTACCAATTTTTTGCATAATCTGACCGCTTATCTCATCATTAAATTTTCGTTTTATCGCGAACCGCACCTTTATCTGCCGATGTTGCAAAGTGTCCATAAACTTTTAAAGCAAATGACACTTCACGTTGGCGAGTTGCAGGTTTCCAGCCAAGTTTATCTTGCTCTGTTCGGCGAGCAGCAAGCTCCGCTTCTGGTACAACTAACTCAATCTTACGATTTGGAATATCAATTTCAATGGTATCACCATCTTTAACAACACCGATTAAACCGCCAGCGGCTGCTTCTGGTGAGCAGTGTCCAATAGATAAACCCGATGTACCACCAGAGAAACGTCCGTCTGTTAATAATGCACACGCTTTGCCTAATCCCATTGATTTGAGATAACTGGTTGGATAAAGCATTTCTTGCATTCCCGGTCCGCCTTTTGGTCCTTCATAGCGAATCACCACAACGTGTCCTGCTTGTACTTTACCGCCTAAAATTCCTGCTACGGCATCTTCTTGGCTTTCAAATACAATCGCTTTACCTGTAAATTTGAGAATACTTTCATCAACCCCAGCAGTTTTAACAATACAACCATCTAATGCAATGTTACCTGATAGCATTGCTAATCCACCGTCTTGGCTATATGCAAATTGTTTGCTACGAATACAGCCGTTTTCACGATCATCATCAACGCTATCCCAACGGCAATCTTGTGAGAAGGCTTGAGTGGTACGAATACCCGCTGGGCCTGCTCGGAAAAACTTATGTACAGCCTCGTCTTTTGTTAAAACAATATCATATTTCGCAATTTGTTCCGCAAGACTCATTCCTAATACGGTACGAGTTTGATTTTTCAGTAAATTTGCACGATCTAACTCACCCAAAATTGCCATAATCCCACCTGCACGATGAACATCTTCCATATGGTATTTTTGCGTATTTGGGGCAACTTTACTTAAACAAGGTACAACTCGAGAAAGGCGATCAATATCTGCCATAGTGAAATCAACTTCTGCTTCTTGAGCAGCTGCTAATAAATGCAATACAGTATTGGTTGAACCACCCATTGCAATATCAAGGCTCATCGCATTGTCAAAGGCATCTTTGGTTGCTATTGAACGTGGTAACACTGAAACATCATCTTGTTCATAATAACGTTTGCAAAGTTCAACAATTTGTTTACCCGCATCTAAGAACAATTGCTTACGGTCAGCGTGAGTCGCCAAACAAGAGCCATTTCCTGGTAAGCTTAACCCTAATGCTTCGGTTAAGCAGTTCATTGAGTTTGCGGTAAACATTCCTGAACAAGAACCACAAGTAGGGCAAGCAGAACGCTCAATTTGTTCGCTTTCTGCATCGGATACATTTGGATTTGCCCCTTGGATCATTGCATCAACTAAGTCTAATTTAATAATTTTATCAGATAATTTGGTTTTACCTGCTTCCATTGGACCGCCCGATACAAACACCGTTGGAATGTTTAAACGCAGGGCTGCCATTAACATTCCTGGGGTAATTTTGTCACAGTTAGAGATACAAACCATTGCATCGGCACAATGAGCATTCACCATATATTCTACGCTATCCGCAATCAGATCGCGGCTTGGTAGTGAATACAACATTCCACCGTGTCCCATTGCGATTCCATCATCTACTGCGATAGTATTAAACTCTTTTGCGACACCACCTGCTTTTTCAATTTCAGCGGCAACTAATTGCCCCATATCTTTTAAGTGAACGTGTCCTGGTACAAATTGAGTAAATGAGTTCACTACCGCAATAATAGGTTTACCGAAATCATTCTCTTTCATTCCTGTTGCACGCCATAATGCACGTGCTCCCGCCATATTACGACCTTGTGTACTGGTCGCTGAACGTAATTTTGGCATAATCTCTCCAAGTTAATATGTTGTGTTTTGAAATATTAAAAATACGGTGTTTCTATACCTTATATTGCCGTTATTAACAAACGGACATCAGCGTGTAACCCCTACACAAATGACAAAAAACATTTATTTTTCAATTGGTTAAAATTTATTTTTAGGGGTACACTGAATGCGTCCGAATGAAAAATTTTATCAATGATATGCTGTATGTTTATACCTTATCTTAATTTTCAGCTTATGGTATAAAAGAATCTACAAGAAATCATCAAAAAAATGAACGTTTTCTTCTCTAATATACCCTAGACTTAATAATGATTGACTCAGTTCATATTGTTGATTGAATAAATAACTACCTCTATATTTTTCTTCACTTTTAGTTAGAAATATCTGATCTGAAATAATATCTTTTGATACTCCAAATAATGCCGTACCAGCAAATCCAACTAAGCTATCAAGTTTAAATCCTAATAAAAGCAATGTTTCAAATGCGATATGATCAGGAATGATAATAAGATGTTCAAAATTTTCCTTTATTCTATTATTCAATTCTTTTGCATGAGGATGACCTTTGTAGAAAAATAGGTGGTCATTTTTATTATTAAAAAATCGACCTTTAGGTAATGTCATTTCTTTAATCGCATTGAAGTGAATACTTTCTAAAACAGGTATAGAATCTTCAGAAATATTAAATACAGTTGTTCCTAGTAAAACAGTAGATTTATACATTTTTGAAAGATTAATTATATTATGAATATCATTTGTTTTTATATTTAATAGACTTGCCATCATATCTTTTTGATAATCACTAAAGTTATGGAACTTATTAAAATTCATTAATTCAATATTTCCCATTTGTTTTTTTAGTATTGGCAAGAAACCTTTATCTAATAAAGATGTATTACATAAGCAATAAGATGTCTTAATAACATTATTCCACAAATACCTAAACAATAATTGATTATAAACCCTAACATTTTGACCTTTAACAAGGTTATTTAAGATTTCATTATGTTCTTTGATTGTATTAGCTAAATTGACTTCATCTAATTTTGAGAGTTCATGGAGTGTTACAGCACCTTCAGCACCATCGTCATAAAAACAAAAACTGAAATTTTCAAATTTATCTTTATTATTAGCATATATAAAAATAATGTTTTTTAATATTTCTAGAGAATGAAATAGGTTTATGTGCAATCTTATATCCAATTTAGATTGGCTGTTGTAAACAGTATGTTTAAAGTCTTCAACTAGTTTTTCAATATTATGCTCTATAACTTTATATGTTACTAATTTCCCTTTGGGAAAGGTATTTATTATATTTTCTGGAATTTCAAATCTAGATAACGCAAACCAACGAGTAGTATCTTTATCATTCAAGTTATCTATAAAATGATAAAAATAATTTAATGTTGGTATAGTTGCAAAATCAATATATATTTCAAACTTTTCTAATTTTTCCATTAAAGATCCTATTATATAGTATTATTTAAATGCTCTACTGCAACACTAATTGTTTCGTCAAATCAATCACTTGTTGAATTTGAGCTGGGGATAATTTGCCCTCTGATACAAACTGAACTTTACCAGACTTATCTAAAACTGCGATAAAACTCTCTTTTTCTTTGAGTTGCCATGCTTTTTTAACAGTACTGTTTTGGTCTAAGATAACTTGGCTATGTGGATTTTCTAATTTCCCATCTTCTGCACTGCTTTTTACAAAAGCCCCTGTAGCCACTATGGCATCATCAGCATTGATAATTGTGGTGGTTTGATATTTAGCACGATCAAATCCAGCATTTTTGATAGCAGTCATCAAGCCTTGATTTTTTTCTTTTACACTACTTCTACCAGCTAAGTGATGAACAACTCTCACTTTTCCAGATAAGCTCTCTGAAGACCACGCTTTATAGTTGATCTTTTTGCCTTGTGCTACTAATTCCCCATCTTCTGCCACCGTAACAGAAGGTAAACTTGCATTTAACTGTATGTTATGTGCCATAGCACTATTTGCAAAAAATAATCCTGAAATGACCGCTAGTGATACAAATTTTTTCATCTTTTTTCCTTTCTCTATTGAATTACCCAGTAATAGGAACAATATGACTATTCTACACTGAAAAAGAGAAATAAAGAGAACGGATCAGCCTATTGATCGATTTTCTTCTCGTTTAATAAGCAATTTTATGCTATTTTACGCAGTGTTTTCTCTTGGTAGAAAAGAATTTATTGTTTTTTGAATTTTATTTTAAGGAGCTTAATATGCAGCAAGGCGGCGGATTAGAAATGATCTTTATTTTAGTGATCTTCGGTTTAATCTTCTATTTTATGATTTACCGTCCACAAGCAAAACGCCAAAAACAACAACGTGAACTTCTCGCTAGCTTAGCAAAGGGTAATGAGGTGCTAACAAGCGGTGGTTTAGTAGGTAAAATTACCAAAGTATCGGCAGAAGATGAAAATATCGTGATTGCATTAAATGATACGACCGAAGTGACTATCCAGCGTGCATTCGTGGTTGCAGTGTTACCAAAAGGTTCATTGAAATCTCTTTAATTATTTCTTTTAAATACGGGGATGTATTGTGTTAAACCGTTTCCCTCTTTGGAAGAATCTAATGGTGATCTTTGTGGTCGCCATTGGTGCTTTATACGCCCTTCCAAATTTATATGGCGAAGATCCTTCTGTACAAGTTTCAGGTACAAGGGGTCAGCAAGCTACTGGTGAAACTCTCACCAAAGTTCAATCTGTTCTTCAATCAATGAATATCACACCAAAAGCGATGAGCTTAGAAAATGGCTCAATTTTGGTGCGTTTAAATAAAGATGAAGAGCAACTTCCTGCTAAAGAAAAAATTTCTGAAGCACTTGGCAATAACTATTCTGTGGCATTAAATCTTGCTCCTGCAACACCTGAATGGCTGACATCTATCGGTGGTGAGCCAATGAAACGTGGTTTGGATTTGCGTGGTGGAGTTCGCTTCCTAATGGAAGTGGATATGAAAACTGCTTTGACGAAACAGCAAGATCAGTTGCAAGAAACGTTACGTACAGAATTTCGTAAGGAGAAATTGCAATATAAAGCGGTGAAAAAAGCGGATAACTTTGTTAATGAAGTTGAATTTGTAGATAGCGGAACAGCCGATAAAGCGGTTCGTTATCTTCGTAGAACGCACACCAATTTAGAGGCAACTCGCCTTTCTCCGACTGAGATTACTGTTAGCCCATCAGCTCAAGGTTTAGCAACGGCTCGTGATACTGCGATTGAGCAAAATCTTTCTATTTTGCGTAAACGTGTTGAAGAGTTAGGGGTTTCTGAGCCGACTATTCAGCGTCAAGGGGCAGATCGTATTGTAGTTGAATTACCAGGGGTACAAGATACGGCTCGAGCAAAAGAAATTTTAGGTGCAACAGCAACTCTTGAATTTCGTTTAGTAAATAGTACAGCCAATCCTGAATCTGCTGCTCGTGGTATTATTCCAGCAGATTCTGAGATCAAGCACACTAAAGATGGTGTGCCGACAATTCTTTTCCGTAAGGCTGTGTTAGGTGGGGAACATATCATCAATGCAAATTCAGGCGTAGATGATAAAGGTTTACCTCAAGTAAGCATAAACCTCGACAGTGAAGGTGGTGAATTGATGTCTGCCGCGACTAAAACAGCGGTAGGTAAGCCAATGGCAACCCTTTATAGTGAGTTTAAAGATTCTGGTCGTAAAGATGACAAAGGAAAAGTGATTTTAGAAAAACACGAAGAAGTCATCAATATTGCGACCATCAACTCGCGTTTAGGTAGCCAGTTCCAAATTACTGGGATTGATAGCCCTGCTGAAGCACAAAACTTAGCAGTACTTCTTCGTTCTGGTGCGTTAATTGCTCCGATCGTCATTGTTGAAGAACGTACTATCGGTGCATCTTTAGGGGCTGATAATGTGGCTCAAGGTATGGAAGCAGGTTTATTAGGCTTAGGCTTAACCATCTTATTCTGTGTGGTTTACTATAAAGTATTTGGTTTATTTGCAACAGGTGCATTATTAGCGAACCTTGTGCTAACTATTGGTTTAATGTCGCTAATTGGTGCAACGCTCACAATGCCAGGTATTGCAGGGATTGTGTTAGCTGTTGGTATGTCAGTAGATGCTAACGTATTGATTTATGAGCGGATTAAAGAAGAAATTCGTAATGGGCGTTCCATTCAACAAGCGATTCACGAAGGTTATAATGGCGCATTCACCAGTATCTTCGACTCTAACTTAACTACCGTATTAACATCGTTGATCCTTTATGCAGTGGGGACAGGTCCAGTTAAGGGCTTTGCTGTCACCCTAGCCTTAGGGGTAATGATCTCGATGTTCACTGCAATTACAGGAACTCGTATGCTCGTAAACTGGGTGTACGGTGGTAAACGTGTGAAAAAACTTTGGATTTAGGGGAATCAAATGACTGCACAAACAGAAAAAGAGGTAGAAATTAAGCTACCATATCGATTGGTTCCTTTTATGAGATACCGAATGATTGCATTCCTGTTCTCTATCATAGTAACAGGGCTATGTATTTTTACGGTAGTAACAAAAGGTTTTAACTGGGGATTGGATTTCACTGGCGGAACTGTTATTGAAACCAATTTCTCTCAACCTGCGGACTTAGCTAAAGTGCGTGATGTGTTGGATAAAAATGGTTATCCAAGTGCATTGGTGCAAACATTTGGTGGGCAAAAAGATGTAATGATCCGTCTTCCTGCGTCTGCTGGTGATATGACATTAGGCAACAAAGTAATGGATTTAATCCATCACGAACTCGATGCTGGAGCAAAAATCCAAAGTATTGAGTTTGTTGGCCCGAATGTAGGTGAAGAGCTAACGCAAGGGGCGATTTATGCGACTTTAGCAACTCTTGCAATGTTATTACTTTATGTTGGCGTTCGTTTTGAATGGCGTTTAGCTGTGGGGGGGATTATTGCTCTCTTCCACGATGTAATGGTTACTATCGGGGTATTTTCATTTCTACAAATTGAGATTGATTTAACCTTTGTGGCGGCAATCTTATCAGTAGTAGGATACTCGTTGAATGATAGTATCGTGGTTTTTGACCGTGTACGTGAGAATTTTCCTAAAATTCGCCGAGCAAGTTCAATCGAAGTGGTTGATATTTCATTAAGCCAAACGCTTTCTCGTACGTTGATGACATCGGTAACAACATTATTTGTCGTTCTTGCTCTCTACTGGCTAGGTGGACCTACATTACATAGTTTCTCACTAGCATTACTGATTGGTATCGGTTTTGGTACTTACTCATCAATCTATATTGCAATTGGTGTTGCTTTACAGCTTGGCTTGAAACGTGAACATATGATTCAACCTGTTGTAGAAAAAGAGGGTGCTGATCAAAAATCACTGATTGATTATTGATAAAAAATTAAATATTAATATCAGTATTATGTAAACTTTGTACAATTAAATGCATAATACTGATATAATTCCTACCTAAATTCCTCGAACTAATCCTATTAAATTTCCATACTTCTTTTTGAGAAATATTATGTCTAAATTATTACTACAAATTACCCAAAATGGAATGTTAAAAGAAACAATTTCTTTGGAGCAAATTGTTTATTTAGAGGCAACTCCTAATACACAATATCAAGTAATAACTCAAGATGGACAAGTTGTACCTTTACAACAAACGCTAGTGGATGGCGAATTAACATTATCATCGGCTACTAATACAGAACTTCCTTTAGTTAAAATTAACAACTATCAAGCGGTTTCTTCTTTAAATAATTTTTCAACTTTAGAAGCTAAAACGGTAGTTGCAGAAGAGATTGTAGAAAACTCATTAGTAAATTCTAATACTGTTTTGTTAAGTCTAGGCGGTATTGCTTTGGTTGGTGCAGTTATTGGTGTGGGGGCAGGGAAGAGTGGAAAAGGTAATAAATCTAGTGATTTACCGCTGGAAGAACCAAAATTATCATTAAAAGAACCGAAAATTCAGAATATCCATGTTACTGATGATAACATTCTTACTCACTCAGAATCCCAAGAACATAATATAATCATTAAAGGGAATATTATTGATTTTAGTGATGGAGATAAGATAAAAATTAAAATAGGGGATATAGAAAAAATCATTGCTGTAACAGATGGTTATTTTGAAGTTTCCATAGATACAGTAACTGCTCTCGAACATCGTGAAATTGAGGCGGCTGTTATCAGAAATGGTGCAGAAATTAGTGAAAGAAAAAAACATCATTATAATGTGGAAGTGTTGCAGACACACATTACTATTGATGATATTGCTCAAGATAACACTATCAACATTGAGGAGGCACAATCAAATACTCTATCAGTGACAGGTATTGTCGAAAATGCACTACCAAGAAGTATCATCACATTGGTTTGTCATTGTGCAAACTGCTCCGCAATTCGAGAATTAACCACAAGTACTCAAATTGGTGAAGATGGACGTTATGTTGCAAATTTCGACAATGTTAAATTTCAAGATAATATGCGTTATACCATTAGAGCTATTATAAAGGAAGGTGATGATACTATTTCTGCAGAACGTACGGTAAAAGCAGATTTGTCATCTCCAAATACTAATATCAAACTAGATGAAATTACTTTAAATAACATAATTAATCAAAGCTCTAGTAATAAAATTCTTATTCGTGGTGCTGTGGTAGGGCTTGAGCAAGGAGATATGCCACTTTTATCATTACAAGTTGGCAATAAATTATTCCGTTCAATAAATATAAAACCTGATGGTGTATTTGAATTAGAATTAGATCGGGAAAGTTTTGCTGATGGAGATAAAATTACGGCAGATTTAACTGTTCGTGATATCGCTGGTAATGTTCGTCATTCTCAAGCATCTAAATCTTATGTCTATGATGTAACATTAAATACTCCACAAATAACGATAAATGCTGTACCTCAAACTGATAATAGTATTCAATTAAAAGGCAATATTACTTTTGATAATGATATTTCTGCTGAACATATAAATGTTATCGTATTGGTTAATAATGAACCTCAATCATATCAGGCTAATGTTGAAAATAATCAATGGAGTATTTTATTACCTAGTGATACAGCAGGGATAAAAGAGGGAATTAATACCTTTACTGCTCGTATTAGTGTAAAAGATAAAGCAGATAATATAGCGTGGGGAAATAGCTCGTTAAATTATGATTATAATCCAGTAAAAAGCACTAGCACTCAAGGAAAAGAAGCTCAAAAGGAAGAACAGGCTTTTAATACAGATATTGCTAATACTGACACTGTTAGTACTGAAATCGCTGATGCTGAAAAAGATAGTGTGGCACCAGCAGATTTGAGTATTACTTTATCTCCTATTGAACAAAATAATTATTTCAATGAGTTTGTCAAAATCTCAGGGAGATTAAAAAATCTTCCTTATCCTTATAGAAACCATAAAATGGATTATGGTACTGAACGATTTGATGGTAGGGGTTCTGAATTTATATACAGCATTACCTTAGATGGGAATGGAAAAAAATATAGCTCGCCAATTAACCGAAATGACCAAAGTTTTGTAATGGAAATTCCATATGCAGAATACAAAGAATTGATTGGTAAATCTATGGCGTATTCTTTTCAAACACCATCTTTAATTTTTGTTGCAGAAAGAGAAAAGTATTCATCAGGCAATAAAATTTATCGTGTTAGTACTGAAAAAGCAGTGAAATTAACTGCTGATTCCGTTGAATTTAGCAATAATGTATCTAAAGTAAATGGTAAAGAAGAGGTTGTCTTTGAACCTGTCCGTATTGACACTAAAGTGAATTTAAATGGTAAGGTAAGCGGTATTGCTAAAGCAGGAGATACCGTTGATCTTCTTGTTGGCACTCATAAAGAAAGCACAACGGTAAATGGCGATAACTCTTTTAGTCTAAATATAGATAAGAATTTGATAAGTAATGCCACTAAAATCGAAGTGACTTTAACAAGTACAGAAACGCAACAAACAGCGACTGCGAGTATAGATATTGCAACATACCCTGAAATAACGGGGGCTTTTGTATCAGCTCATACTTGGCAAGCTAAAGAACATAGACCTTATTTCTTAAATTCGTTGATATATACAAAAAATGGTTATCAAGATAGTCCAATGCACACAGTGGCAGCACCGTTTGACCCAACGAAAAAAGCGGTGTTTAAATACGCTCTTACAGAGCAGTTTAAGAATAGCCATACTCAAGCTGAGGATAGTATCCGTAATGCACTCAATATTTTCAAAGAAAGTGTCAATATCGATTTTCAAGAAGTTGCAATCAGTCAATCACCCACAATCACCTACCAATTGTATTCGGGTGGCAGTAGTGAAGGCTTTGCTCATTATGGTGGAAACTCGGTTAATTTAAACCAAAATGCTAATCGAGGAGAAATGGGGTTCAATAGTGATTACTATATCAGAGTAATATTACACGAAACAATGCACTCTTTTGGAGCAAAACATCCTTTTGATTTTGCTCATCGACTTGATGCTAAAGAAGATTATAGTTATTTAACGGTAATGTCCTATAAAGAGCATAGCTACCAGCGTCGAGGATTAGGGTTATTTGATTTGGCTTTTTTACATTTTCGTTTTGGAGTAAATCCAGAGGCTCGTAAAGAAGATAATATTTATAAATTTAAACCTTTTAATGTTGCAACATCGGATGGCGATATTTATATTTGGGACGGTAATGGTGTTGATACTTTTGATGCTTCAGACCAGCAACAAGGGGTAACAGTCAATCTTACTCCTGGTTCGTGGAACTTCGTAGGAGAAAAAGCAAGCGATACATTTGTAGTAAAAGATACTACAGAACTAACCGCTCATTACTTATTTCCTAACTTAGATAAAGCCTTTGAGGCAAATGGTAATATATATCCAAATACTCAGCATAATTATACTAATGGACAGAGTTTTATTGGATATGGAACCCAAATTGAGAAATTAATTGGTTCTAACCATAATGATAAATTAACAGGTAACAAAGCAAATAATGTCATTTGGGGCTTAGCTGGAAATGATCAAATTGATGGCGGAGAAGGTGATGATCGCTTAATCGGAGGTTTAGGTGATGATATTTTAATTGGGGGTAACGGAAAAGATACTTTCGTATTTAATACTGCAATAGATAGCTCTAAAGATATTATTAAGGATTTTGATCCAACGATGGATAAGATTGAACTCGCCTCAACTATCTTTAAAGATCTAAATACAGGCAATGTATTAGGCAATGATGCTATTCAGTATTCTCAAACCACAGGCGAATTAAGCTATCGTTATAACAATGTTGATAATATCTTCGCAGTTATTGAAAATAAAATGCTATTAACGGAAAGCCATTTTGAAGTAATTTAATTTATGGGCATTTTATCGGTAAGATATGTAAAAAATTTTGCAAATCTTACCGCTTTCTTTAGCTGTTTTTACTTTTTAAAATGTAGTAAGCATTTACGCATACCACAAAAATATTTAGCCCCACAACAGGTAATGAGCCAATTAACAACCCATAAATAACAAAGCAAACACCACCAATAGCATTGACTAAACGTAGCTTAATTACATCTTTTAATAAGAATGAGCCAGCAACAAGTAACATTGCAACATAGCCTAAAATTTCAATATAGTTCATTTTACTTTCCTTATTTAACAATGAGTTGATTTATTCTAATCATAATTTCTCTTTTTGTCGGTAGCTGTTTTTAACGCAAAGGTTTGCGTCAAAAAAATTTACAAAAAAACTGCTTTTTTACGCAAAATAGCGTAAAATTAGCCATATTTTTGTACTAGTAAAGTAGTATTTAATGGATTCCTTATTACAATTTCTGAGTTTATTTTTAACTAATATTACGTGGATAGGTGCATTAGAATTAGGGCTTATTTATGCTTTAGTTGCATTAGGTGTGCTGATCTCTTACAAAATCTTAGATTTCCCAGATTTAACCGCAGATGGTAGCTTCCCTCTTGGTGGTGGTGTTTGCGTATTATGTATTCTTAATAACATCGATCCTTGGGTCGCAACATTATTGGGTATGTTTGCAGGGGCTATTGCAGGGGTAATCACAGCAAGTTTGCATATTGGCTTTAAAATTGAAAAATTATTAGCCAGCATCTTAATGATGATCGCTCTCTATTCAATCAATCTACGCATAATGGGGAAACCAAATGTTTCACTGTTAGGCGATCCAACGGTTTACGATAGTATTTTTGCTAGTGATGACTTACAACTAGCGATCGTTCGCCTACTGATTGCAATCTTTGTGGTGATTATTGCCAAATTATTATTTGATCTCTTTTTTGCTACTCAAGTCGGTTTAGCTGTACGAGCAACGGGAACAAATGCTCGAATGGCAAAAGCACAAGGGATTGCGATCAATAAAATGACCTTATTAGGAATGGCGATTTCAAATGGGCTTATTGCACTTGCAGGTAGCCTATATGTGCAAAGTAATGGTGGTTTTGATATTTCTATTGGGGTAGGGACAATTGTTATTGGACTTGCCGCTGTGATTATTGGTGAGGCGATTTTCTCTGCTAAACGTATTATTTGGCTGACCTTTGCGGTTATTGTTGGCTCTATTTTATACCGTTTCTTTATTGCACTTGCTCTCAATAATGAAACACTGAATGGTATTGGTTTAGGTCCACAAGATCTCAATTTAATCACCGCATTATTAGTTGTAGCTGTATTAGTGATTCCTAAATTTAAACAAAAGCTTTCAATGAAGAAGGGGCAATAAATGATTGAACTACGCAACCTGTTTATTACCTTTAATAAAGGAACCGCTATTGAAAACCCTGTTTTACGAGGATTATCACTTGACGTTGCCGAAGGTGAATTTGTCTGTGTTATCGGCAGTAATGGAGCGGGTAAATCGACACTGCTAAATGCAATTAGTGGCGAATGTCGTGTTGATTCTGGCAATATTCTTATTCAAGGTAAAGACGTTAGTCAAACAACAAGTTGGCAGAGAGCGAATTTAGTTGCTCGAGTATTTCAAGATCCAATGGCTGGTACTTGCGAGTCGCTCACCATTGAAGAAAATATGGCTCTGGCGTATCAACGTGGGAAAAAACGAGGGTTTGGGTTTGCTCTAAATCGCCAACTTCGTGAACATTTTAGAGAAAAGCTATCGTTATTAGAATTAGGGCTAGAAAACCGTTTAACCGACCAAATGGGGCGTTTATCAGGTGGACAACGTCAAGCAGTAAGCTTATTGATGGCATCTTTACAGCCTTCTAGTATTTTATTACTTGATGAACATACCGCAGCTCTTGATCCTAAAACCACCGCTTTTGTACTAGAGCTAACAAATAAAATTGTTAGAGAGCAGAAACTTACCACCTTAATGGTCACTCACTCAATGCGACAAGCCCTAGATTATGGCGACCGAACAGTGATGCTACATCAAGGACAGGTGGCTTTTGATGTTTCTGGTGAAAATCGTAAACAGATGGACGTACCTGATTTACTTCGCTTATTTGAGCAAAGCCGCCACGAACAATTAAGTGATGATGGGTTGTTGTTTAGCAGCTAATTGAAAATAATGCCTGATTTCAGTCAAGATTGTAATGTATCTAATTATATAAATTTTCGTAACCAAATTTCAGCCTAACATTCCAAACTTTTTGAGATTGTGGTATATTTGCCATTTTAGTAATTAGCGTATCATTCTCATCTACAAATGAGAATAAACCGCCCAGAAGTGTAAGATGGCAAAGCAAGATTCAGATTATATTACGCTTGATCTGTTCGATTCACTGCCAAAAGTTGGGCGACCACGCTCAAATCCATTAAGTCGAGAGCAGCAGTTACGCATTAACAAACGCAATCAATTAAAACGAGATCGCTCTTCAGGGTTAAGGCGAATTGAGTTGAAACTTCATTCTGACTTAATTCAATCTTTAGAAGAACAAGCTCTACTAAGGGGCATTTCTCGTGGGCAGTTAATTGAACAGATTTTAAGTGAACATATCAATGGGTAATCCATTCATTAAATATAGGTAAATTAAATGGCAGTTGTTGGTTTATTTTACGGTTCAGATACCGGAAACACAGAAAATATTTCAAAAATGATCCAAAAACAAATTGGAGCAGAACTGATTGATATTCGTGATATTGCAAAAAGCACGAAAGAAGATATAGAAGCCTATGACTTCTTATTGATTGGTATTCCAACTTGGTATTATGGTGAATCTCAAGCAGATTGGGACGATTTTATGCCAACCTTAAAAGAAATTGATTTTACGGGTAAAGTTGTCGGTATTTTCGGCTGTGGTGACCAAGAAGATTATGCAGAATATTTCTGTGATGCAATGGGAACTGTGCGTGATGTTATTGAACCAAATGGTGGTGTGATTGTTGGACATTGGCCAACAGAAGGATATAGTTTTGAAGCATCACAAGCCTTAGTTGATGAAAATACATTCGTTGGCTTGTGTATTGATGAAGATCGCCAACCTGAATTAACCGAAGATCGTGTTAATCGTTGGTGTAAACAAATTTTTGATGAAATGTATTTAGCAGAATTAGCTTAATTCTCGTAAACGGAGCATAAAATGTCTGAAGAAAATGTACAATTACTCAAGAAAGTTGGGCTAAAAGTAACTGAACCACGCTTAACTATTCTTGAACTGATGCAAAATACGCGTGAGCAAATGCAACATTTCTCTGCGGAAGATATTTATAAATTGTTGTTAGAAAAGCAATCAGAGATTGGTTTAGCAACCGTTTACCGAGTGTTAAATCAATTTGAAGAAGTTGGGATTCTAACTCGTCATAATTTTGATGCAAATAAAGCAGTATATGAGCTTAATTTTAACCACGAACACGATCATATTATCTGTATGGACTGTGGCAAAGTGTTTGAGTTTAAAGATCCTGATATGGAACGCCGTCAGCGTGAAATTAGCCAACAACACGGTATGGAGCTTACAAATCATAGTCTTTACCTTTATGGCAAATGTAGCAATATCCAAAAATGTGATGAAAAAGATAAAAGCTAAGCTAACCTCTTTTCTTTTTGCTAATTAAACACCAAGCGGTGAGATTTTGTAAAATTTTTGCAAAATCCCACCGCTTACGCACATTTGAATAACGTAGAATTTATGTCTAACAATATTACAGAAGCTGTTCCTGCTAAAGTTCGTCAGCCACGCAAAATCTCACCATTTTGGCTCTTGCCTTTGGTTGCTTTTATTATTGGCTCGCTACTTTTTTTCCAAATTTTAAAAGAACGTGGCGAAGATATTACCATTCGTTTCCACGATGGAGCAGGAATTACCGCTGGTAAAACGGCTATTCGTTATCAAGGTTTACAGATTGGTTTAGTGAAGAAGGTTAGTTTTACCGATGGACTCAAAGAAGTTGAAGTTACCGCAGAAATTAACCCTGAAGCAAAATCTGTGTTACGTTCCGAAACTAAATTCTGGCTTGTCAGACCAACGGCATCTTTAGCGGGGATTTCTGGGCTAGATACGTTAGTTTCAGGTAACTACATAACTCTACTTCCTGGTGAAGGGAGTAGTGAAGATGAATTTATTGCTGAAAATGAACCGCCACTAGTTCCGTTAAATGAAGGCGATTTAATGGTGAGGTTGCTCGCAGATGATCTAGGCTCTATTGCTGTTGGGGCAAGTGTTTACTTTCGTAAAGTACCTGTTGGAACTGTGGCGGATTACCGATTTACCAAAGATCAGAAGAAAGTTGAGATAGAGCTTATTATTGATAAAAAATATGCCAATTTAGTTAAACAGGATAGCCATTTTTGGAATATTAGCGGTATAAAGGCCGATCTTAATATGGCAACGGGTCTATCTATTCAAATGGATAGCTTGTTGTCGGTGGTGCAAGGTGCAGTTGCCTTTGATTCACCTGAACACTCTGAGCAAGCAAATCAAGGTCAAGAATATACGCTATATAGTGATTTAAAAGCAGCTAAACGTGGTATTGAAGTCGATGTTACTTTACCTGAGATGACAACTGTTCAAGCGAATGAAACGGGGTTATTTTACCAAGGTATTCAGATTGGTATCTTATCTCAATTAGATTCTCCATTTGATAGGCTAAAAGGCAACGAAGAGATTAAAGGGAAATTGTTGATTGACCCCAATTATCAGGAGCTATTACGAGCCAATTCAGTTATCGTTTTGAAACAGCCTAAATTCTCATTGAATAAAGAGCAATTGACTAGGCTAGGAGAAGTTTTTCGTGGCAATTATTTTGAGTTAATCGCTGGCGATGGCGAACCTAGCAAACAGTTTGTCGTACAACGTAATGATGATTTTCTATTAAATCGTGCCGATACGACTACCTTTACACTCACCGCTCCGCAATCTTATGGTGTCGATCAAGGGCAAGGGATTTATTATCACGATGTTCAAATTGGTGAATTATTAAAACGTGATGTAACCATTGAAAATGTAACCTTTACTGCGATTATTTTCCCTGAATATCGCCATTTAATTGGGCAACAAAGTAAATTTGTGGCGATTTCTAACTTAGATGTCTCTATTGGATTAGATGGAATGCGTATTCACGCAGGCTCGCCAACTTCTTGGCTACAAGGCGGTATTCGTTTATTAGACGGTAAACCAAGCGGTAAGATCCAAGCTCAATATCCTTTATACAAAGATCTTGAAAGTGCCGAGAGCGGTTTAATTAGCAGCGAGAAGAACGTAACACTGAGCTTGAGTGCAATGGAATTATCGGGGATTGATAAAGGCTCTGTGATTCTTTATCGTAAATTCCCGATTGGAGAAGTGTTAGCCATTCGTCCACAAAAGAGCCGTTTTGATGTTGATCTTTTTATAGAACCTAAATATCGCCATTTAATTAGCGAGCATAGCCGTTTCTGGATTGAACCAGCGGTTAAAGTGGATTTATCCACAAATGGTTTAAGCCTACAAGCCGATCCGCTACTTCGCACGCTAAAAGGGGCGATTAGTTTTGATAATAACGGTGCTAAAAATAACCGTATATTGTATGCGAGCTTTGATAAAGCCCGTTCAGGCAATACCTATGTTACTTTGATAGCTAAAGATGCTTCTAAATTGAGTGAAGGAATGCCAATAAAATATATGGGATTAACTATCGGTAGAGTAGAAACACTCAAACTAGAAAATGCAAAAAAACAAGTCAAAGTTACCGCTTTCATTGATGGGCAATATTTTAATACGGTAGCTAAAGTAGGTAGTCAATTTAAAGCTGTTTCCCCAGAAATTAGTACAACAGGCTTTAAAAATTTAGACGCTGCGTTACAAAATTATATTGCCGTTGAAGTTGGAACGGGGACGAAAAAGACAGAGTTTACCTTATCAGAGACAGACACCTTAGCAACACAATATAGTAACGGTTTTCCAATTATTGTTGAAACCACTGATGCAAATGGGATTACGCCCGATGCACCAGTACTATATCGTGGAATGCAAGTTGGTATTGTAAAACGCTTGAGTTTAAGTGAATTAGGCGATAGGGTACTTATTCATTTGCAAATTAGTTCCCAATATAGCCATTTAGTGCGTAAAAACTCTCAGTTTTGGACTGCATCAGGTTACACAATGGATATTAGTTTAAGTGGAGCAAGTATAAACTCAGGCACGATGTCGCAATTACTGAATGGCGGTATCGCTTTTTCAACACCGTCAGGTAAAGTTGTACAACCACAAGCCGAAGCGAATCGCCGTTTCCGACTCCAACGCAAAACGCCAGAAGATGCGTTAGGTTGGGATCAAGGCGTTGCAGAATAATAACTAGGATTAAATTAGGAGTAAAAAATGCCATTATTAGATAGTTTTAAAGTTGATCACACTCGAATGAATGCCCCAGCAGTGCGTGTTGCTAAAACAATGACAACGCCGAAAGGGGATACCATTACGGTTTTCGATTTACGTTTTGTTCGCCCAAACATTGATATTTTACCTGTGCGTGGTATTCATACGATGGAGCATTTATTCGCAGGTTTTATGCGAGATCATCTTAATAGTGATCGTGTTGAAATTATTGATATTTCACCGATGGGTTGTCGAACTGGGTTTTATATGTCGCTCATTGGTGAGCCAAGTGCTGAAGAAGTGGCTCAAGCGTGGACAAATGCAATGCACGATGCCCTAAACAAAGTACCCGATGAATCAAAAATTCCTGAACTAAATGAATTTCAATGTGGTTCTTATAAAGAGCATTCACTTGCAGAAGCACACGAGATTGCACACAATGTGTTAAAACAACCTATTGGTATTAACCGTAATGAAGATTTAGCATTAGATGAGAAATTACTAAATCCATAATCATTTCATTTTTGAAAGCGGTCGGTTTTGGGGAGTTTTTGGCAAATTATTCTTCAAAACTGACCGCTTACTTTTTATTTTTAAGGAAAAACAATGTTAAATAAATTATTCACGTGGTTTGAAAATCGCATTAATCCTTATCCAGAAGATATGCCGAATACGCCTCGAGCAAAGGTTATTCCTTTTATTTTTGAAAGTACCAAGGGAATGAGAAGCTATTTTGTAGCGTTAATCATTTTTGTTGCATTTATAGGCATTATTGAGGGGATTTTGTTTCAGTATATGGGCGAGTTGGTGGACTGGGTAAACACTTATTCCGCTCAACAGTTGTGGCAAGAAAAAGGCACCTCCCTGATATTAATGCTGATTGTAGCATTGATGAGTGTAGTGTTTGTTTATTTGGGTTGTGCTGTTCGCTTTCAGTCGTTACAAGGGGTTTTTCCGATGCAGTTGCGTTGGAATTTTCACCGCTTGATGCTTGGACAAAGTATGAGCTTTTATCAGGACGAGTTTGCTGGGCGTGTATCTGCTAAGGTGATGCAAACGGCGTTAGCGGTGCGTGATGTGTTGATGACGTGTGCGGATATGCTGGTCTATGTGATTGTGTATTTGACGACAACCGGTGTGATTTTGCTTCAGCTTGATGGCTGGCTGTTTGTGCCTTTTATTATTTGGGTAGTCAGTTTAGCCACGATTATTTGGTTGTATGTTCCAAAACTTGCTCAGGCAGCTCAGGAGCAATCCGATGCTCGCAGTTTAATGACAGGGCGAATTACCGACGCTTATTCTAACATTGCGACAGTGAAGCTGTTTTCTCACGGTAATCGAGAATCTCATTATGCCAAAGAGTCAATGGAAGAGTTTATGGTAACAGTACATAAACAGATGCGTTTAGTGACCACGATTGAAACATTGACCTATTTTAATGGTATCGCATTAATTACGATCACCGCAGGTATTGGGCTATGGCTTTGGACGTTAGGTGAAGTGACAGCAGGGGCAATCGCAACTTCTACTGCTTTGGCGTTACGCATTAAGGGCTTATCACAATGGATTATGTGGGAATTTGCTCGCTTATTTGAAAGCTTAGGCACAGTACAAGATGGAATGGAAACCCTATCAAAGCCACATTCTATTGTAGATGATAAAGACGCAAAACCATTAAAAGTAGAGAATGGCGATATTCACTTTAAACAGGTTGATTTTGCATATAGTGAAACTAAACCATTACTCAAAGGTTTTGATTTACATATTAAAGCGGGCGAAAAAGTTGGTCTAGTCGGGCGAAGTGGAGCAGGTAAATCAACCTTAACGAATTTGTTATTACGTTTTTATGACGTACAAAATGGCTCAATTGAAATTGATGGTCAAAATGTTCGACACGTTACACAAGAGAGCTTGCGTTCGCAAATTGGGTTAGTTACCCAAGATACCTCACTTTTACACCGATCTATTCGAGAAAATTTACTTTATGGTCGCCCAACCGCAACTGAAGAAGAGATGATTGATGCCGTTGCTCGTGCATCGGCAACAGATTTTATTCCGCATCTCTCCGATGCAAAAGGAAGAACCGGCTATGATGCTCACGTTGGTGAACGTGGTGTGAAATTATCGGGCGGACAGCGTCAGCGTATTGCGATTGCACGAGTAATGCTAAAAGATGCCCCGATTTTATTACTTGATGAAGCAACCAGTGCGTTAGATTCTGAAGTGGAAGTGGCGATTCAAGAAAATCTAACCGAACTAATGGAAGGAAAAACCGTCGTTGCCATTGCTCACCGTCTATCAACTATTATGGCAATGGATAGGCTCATTGTATTGGATAAAGGGGAAATTGTTGAGCAAGGTACCCACGAAGAGTTACTGAAACTTAATGGTGTTTATGCGAAATTATGGGCTCACCAAAGTGGTGGATTTTTACCTGAATAGCCTGTTTATTTAGGAGCAATTTTAGTTACAAGCAGTAAGATTTAAGGGATATTTTGCAAAAAATACAAAAAATCTTACCGCTTATTTGTTAAAAATTTGTGAGCTTATTCACAGTTTTATCATTTGCTTGTGTCAATCTTTGCAAGTTTTGCTATATTGCCAAAATGTTTATTCTGATGTTGTGGGTGATTTATGTCTTCAAACCAAGTTCTCAATGATACAAAAACCTTCAGAAATGGGGCCATTCTGATCATTGATATTATCTTATTTTTCTCGTTATTAGCATTTTTACCTTTCGAACCAATGGCAAATAAAGGCTTAGCTCTATTAGCTTTTGTTGCTGTGTTATGGCTTACTGAAGCATTGCACGTTACTATCACAGCCTTGCTTGTGCCTATTCTGTCCATTGGATTGGGATTGGTAAGTTCTAAAGAAGCATTAGCGACTTTTGCAGATCCAACTATTTTCTTATTCTTTGGCGGCTTTGCTTTAGCAACAGCATTGCATATTCAGCAATTAGATCGAATGATTGCAAATAAAATTATGGCAATGGCAAGAGGTAAACTTTCATTAGCGGTTATTTATCTCTTTGCAGCTACGGCATTACTTTCAATGTGGATTAGCAATACCGCAACAGCAGCAATGATGCTACCACTTGCAATGGGCGTATTAAGCAAATTAGATAAAAATGCACATCATAATACCTATGTGTTCGTGTTATTAGGGATTGCATATAGTGCAAGTATTGGTGGAATGGGAACATTAGTAGGTAGCCCACCCAATGCGATTGTAGCGTCAAACTTAAACTTAACTTTTGCGGACTGGTTAGGCTATGGCTTACCGATTATGATTATCCTGATGCCGTTGATGTTAGGAATTTTATATGTCGTATTTAAACCGAATTTAAGCCAGAAATTTGAGTTTAATTTTGAAAAAATCGAATTAAATCGTAGCCGTATTATTACGCTTGTTATCTTTATTTCGATTGCTCTTTGTTGGGTGTTTAGTAGTAAGTTAAATCCGCTTATCTCAAGTATTTTAGGTGTCAAAAGTATCGGTAGCTTTGATAGTATCGTTGCATTATTTGCGGCTGTATTACTCTGTGTTACTCGTGTTGTAAATTGGGATCAAATCCAAGAAAATACGGAGTGGGGCGTGTTAATGCTTTTCGGTGGTGGTTTAACATTAAGTGCAGTGTTAGGCAAAACGGGTGCAAGTAAAGTAATGGCAGATGGTATTGTCTTTATGATTGAAGGTGGACATTTCTACTTAATTGGTTTAATTGTTGCCGCATTTATTATTTTCTTAACTGAATTTACTTCAAATACAGCAAGTGCAGCATTACTTGTGCCAATCTTTATTTCTATTGCTCAAGCATTAAATATGCCACCAGTTGGATTAGCTTTAATTATCGGTTTAGGTGCATCTTGTGCCTTTATGCTTCCAGTGGCGACACCACCAAATGCCATTGTATTTGGTACAGGAGAAGTAAGACAAAGTGAAATGGTTAAAGCAGGTTTCTGGCTCAATTTAATCTGTATCTTTGTTATTGCAACCTATGGATACTTATTCTGGTTATAATTGAGTATATGATATTGACATCCCCCCCCTAAAGGACGGGGATTCCTACCAGCACCCACGCTTTGCGTGGGTGACTAACTTAAAGGCTTTGCGTAATTGCATTGACAAGGTTTAGAACAGTATTTTTAATCCATTTTACACTTGGTCTATGAAAAAAAGAAACTGAAATTAGACACGACAGACATTGTGTTTTTAATATGTGCGTTCATTTAGTCTTTGTAACAACCGATTAGTTACTACTTCATTTTTTCTTCTCCTTCTCAATCTCTGGCAAAGTCGTTTCTAGCCAATAAACTAATTCATACAATTTATCAGAAGCCGTTTTACCAAAAGGCGTGAGTGAATATTCTACGTGGGGTGGTACAGTTTGAAAATCTCGGCGTAAGATCATCTTATCTTGTTCTAAATATTGCAAGGTTTGCGACAGCATACGCTCGCTCATTCCGTCAATTTCTTTGCGTAATTCACTAAAACGTTTCGTACCTTGACGTAAAATCACCAAAATCAGCACGCCCCATTTACTTGTAATATGTTGCAAAATTGCACGAGATGGGCATTGGCTTGCCAGTACGTTGCCACGTTCAAACTCTTTTAAATGATTTTTCATTATCAAATCAACCTGTTAAAAAATATTTTCAAACTTACAAAAATACAAGTACTTACAAAAAGTAATCTTAACATTTAGAATAGCATTCATCAAGTCAGTGATGTAAAGTCATCAAACATACAGATTGGCTTGATGTGATTAAAATTCATAAAAAACAGCACCATTTCATTTTAAAGTTAAGCGATGTTTTATCGCACCTTGTGAATAGTCCATAAAAAGACTATAATAGTCCCATCATAGACTTTTTTGGTACAAAAAATGACCACTTCTGCAATGAGCGTTAAAGAACGCATTTTTCATTCCATTATTTTTGAAGTGGGGGCGATTATAGTCTCCACCTGTTTGGTTATGCTGTTTTCAACTGCCAATACTCAGTCTGCTCTTGGCGTTAGTGTCATAATAGCGTTTATGGCGATGTCGTGGAATTTTATCTTTAATGTTGTTTTTGACAAGATTTTTACTGCCCCACGCCAAACAAGGGGGTTTGGGTTACGCATTTTTCATACAGTGAGTTTTGAGCTTGGGCTGTTAATTTTTACCGTGCCTATGATTGCTTATTTTTTGACATTAAGTCTGTGGCAAGCCTTTGTTGCTGATGTGGGCTTGACGGTGGCAATTACATTTTATGCTTTGATTTTTAACTGGATTTATGACCATGCTCGCCTAAAATTCATCAAAACAGGAGTTACTAATGCCTAATCCAATGCACCAGATTGACCATATCGGACAGACTGCAAGCCATATTTTTAATCTATACGACGCGTGGGCAAAGGCACAAAACATCAATTACAGTACGCTTGCAGTGTTGCATTCGTTGGTGCGATTAGAGCAATGCACCCAAAAGCAAATCTGCACCCTATGGGCATTACCCAAACAGACCGTATCTGCCAGCTGTCTAAAACTGTATCAGGATAACGTCATTAATTACCTGCCGTCTGGTGGCGATAAACGAGAAAAAATGTTGATTTTGACTGAACAAGGCAAAGACTTTGCCCTGCCACTCATCGCCAAATTGGATAGATTGGAACAGCAAGTGATCAATCAATTTGGCAAGACTCAAACTGATACGCTACTCGTAAAGCTCACCGAATTTGGTAAGACCTTAGAAAGCGTTATGGCGTTAGAAAAATAAAATGATTAAATTTCAATGTGTTAAAAAATATTTTTATACTTACAAAAATGTAAGTACTTACTAAAAGTAATTTTAATATTTATAATGTCTGCCGTCATCAAGTCAGTTATGTCAAAATGCAAAATTGGCTTGTGGTGATTTTAATTTAAAAAGAGAGTATGTAATGAAGAAATTTATCGCCTTAGTTGTGGTGGCGGTTGCTGTATCTGCTTGCACCACGCACGCCACACAACCACAAACTACCAAGTCTTATACCCATAGCACCCAATCGATCGCTCAAAGTAAAACCGAAAGAAACAAAGCCAATGCACTCGCCTTTTATGAAATGGCATTTAACCAGCATAAATTACAAGAAGCAGTGGATAAATACATTGGTAAAGAATATTTGCAACACAATCCAACCGTTGCAGATGGTGGACAATCCTTTATTGATGCGTTTGCTCCGTTTTTAAAACAGCACCCAACGTCAAAAGCCACCATTAAGCGTGTATTGGCAGATGGTGATTTAGTGGCATTGCACGTTCACAGTCAGCTTGACAACAACGACAAGGGTGAAGCGGTGGTGGATATTTTTCGCTTTGATGAAAACGGCAAAATCGTAGAGCATTGGGACGTTATCCAAGCTGTGCCAGAAAAAACCGTTAGCGGTCGCAGTATGTTTTAATTTTTAACTTAATAGAAGGAAACTCAAATGAAAAAAATCGCAGTTATCGGTGCAACAGGCTTAGTAGGCAATGCCGTTGTTGCAGAGTTGGAAGAACGTGGGCATAGCGTCATCGCTTTTGCTCGTAACATTGATAAAGTCATCAAGCACGACAACGTACAAGCGGTGGCTTTTGATGTAAATGATGCCGATTTTGCCAAACAATTAGTCGGCGTTGATGCGGTGGTGTCTGCTTATAATGCAGGTTGGACAAACCCAAACTATGTCGCTGATTTTAAACAAAGTTATGCGTCTATCTTAACTGCCATCAAAACCGCCAATGTGCCTTATGCTCTGATTGTCGGTGGGGCAGGTAGCTTGTATGTCGCACCTAATCTACAACTGGTGGATACGCCTGATTTTCCTGCCGATGTTTACCCAGGGGCGAATGCGGCTCGTGAGCTACTAGCTGAACTTAAAGGACGCGATGACATCAACTGGGCGTTTATTTCACCAGCAGCAATGTTTGCGGTCAATCCTGTGTATTTTGACAAAACGGGCAAATACCGCTTAGGTGCAGATGATGTGCTGATGAATGCCGATGGCACGCCTGCTGATATTAGCGTGCCTGATTTGGCGGTGGCGATAGCTGATGATGTGGAAAATCAAGCTCATTTGCATAAGCGTTTTACGGTGGCAAGCCTGTAATTTAAATGAAATAAGCGGTGGGATTTTCCTTAATTTTTGCAAGTGTAAAATTTTAGGTAAATCTTGCCGTTTATTCATCAAACCTGCCAACATTTTCCCTGCTTCCATTTTTCTACAAAACTGTTCATTACTATCAAACACTAGTGTCCAATAGTAACAAACACTTTGCTTTTCTTTCTATTTTTAGCATAAAATAGTTTCCATTAGTATCAAAAACTTTTGTTCGTTAGTAATGAACAGATTGATAAGGAGTTATTTTATGCTGTTAAAATCAGAGCTTGCCCAAACCATTGCAAACCAACAACAGCAGTTATTGTCGCAACAGACCTACCCACGAAAAATGCTGGAGAAAATCAAAATTTTGCCTAATTTTGCCTTAGTGGTGTCGGGTATTCGTCGTAGTGGGAAAAGCACATTACTCACTCAACTTATTGAGAAACAAGCAGAAAATAGTTATCTCTTTCTCAACTTCGACACGCCGCGGCTTTTCAATCTTGAGTTTAGCGATTTTGCCTTACTTGATGAAATTATTGCCGAAAATCCGCAGATTCAAACACTCTATTTTGATGAAATCCAAGTGATTGACGGCTGGGAAGTGTATGTGCGTGGTAAGCTTGATCTGGGTTATCAAGTGGTGGTAACGGGTTCTAATGCGTCTTTGCTCAGTCGAGAACTCGGCACAAAACTGACAGGGCGGCACATCAGCAAAGAGCTTTTCCCTTTCTCTTTTGTGGAATTTTGCGAATTTCTCGGCAAGGTGAAAAATGCCGATGCAGTATCGGATTATTTGGCTCTCGGCGGTTTTCCGCAATATCTGCAATTCAATGAAGACGAGATTTTAAACGCCTTGATTAACGATATTTTATACCGTGATATTATCGTCCGTTTCGGCATTCGTGACGAACGTGCGATGAAGCGTTTGTTGATTTTCTTGGCGGGCAACGTGGGCAATTTGATCAGTGCAAACAAGCTCAAACAAAATCTTGAAGTAAAAAGCACTTCCACTGTGCAGGAATATCTCTCGCATTTGGAGCAAGCCTATGTGGTTCATTTGTTGCCGAAATTTGCCTATTCCTACAAAACTCAGCTCGCCAACCCACGCAAAGCTTATTTTATAGACAATGGTTTACAGCGTGTGATTAGCCCATCTTTCAGCCAAGATCTCGGCAGAAAGCTGGAAAATGCCGTATTTTGGGAACTCAGACGACAATTTTCAGAGCTGTATTACTACAACGAAAACAATAAGGAATGCGATTTTGTTGTCTGCCAGAACAGCACCCCAACACAGCTTATCCAAGTCTGCTGGCAACTAAACACCGAAAATATCGCCCGAGAACGAGACGGCTTAGTTGATGCAATGAATTTCTTTAAATTTGAACAAGGGCTGATTATTACCTTTGATCAGGAAGATAAAATGATCGTGGACGGAAAAATGATTGAGATTGTACCGTTTTGGAAGGTGTTTGGGTAAAGGCTAACATTGTCAGCAGTAAGCAAGCGGTGAAAATCTGCAAAAATCTCACCGCTTGCCACCTGCATTTTGGCTGTTTTACAATCAATTAGCGACATTTCTTACAGTAACTTTGATTTGTCGCTGTGTTTGTTTGGGCAGCATCATTGAGCACTGCTTTAGGCAATTCTGTAACCGCAAAAATGCCAACATTAGCAACCGTCTTTAATGCCATTTTTCCTAGCAGCCCTAATTTTCCAGCTCCTGAGCTATATTTAAACTCATCAATATCATCTATGTAACCAAAATACTTTGACATTTGAAACGATTGATAACTTTAGATACAACAAGCGGTCGGTTTTCCCCTATTTTTGCAAATGCAAAATTTTAGGCAAATATCACCGCTTATCCCCCCCACAAACTAACTCCCTAACCATCTCCACCAACACCAGAAGTAGTTTATTTTTTAACATTTTATTTGGTAAACACCTGATAGTTCTCTAAGCATGTTATCGTGCCATTCTTTAGGCTGTAATTGAGATTGATATTGTTCTTCAAAAAATGAATATAGATTTCGATATTTGCTATTATTTTCAAGTAATTTAAATAATGTTTTAGTATCTATTGGAATAATTTTTAAACTATCAATGTAATCATCATTACGTCCATAGTAAGGAATATGTTTACGACCTCGAAAATCCGAAATAACATTGAGATTTAAGGATGTTGTAATAAATAAGCTATAATCAAAAATATTATTATATTTTAAACGATACTCCCCAAGATGACGTGAAACAGGTTCCATTTCCATTCTTCGTTGGTTGGTGCTTTCGGCAAGAGTGGCTTCAATCAATAATGAATGTTTCGGATAATATTCGGTTTTCTCATATTCGTAAATAATATCAGCATAGCCACCCCCAGCATGGGTTTTTGGTAATAGGTCGGCTGAAAGAGACAGTTTCATATACTCCAAAATATTACCCTTTCGTTCACTTAGCTCATACCAAATAATTGCGATAATGTATTCAAAAATAGTAGGAATATCTGCTTCATCGGTAACTAGATTTTTAATTTCAGCATCATTTCTAGCTTCAAAATGGCTCAACAAATTTAATAAGGTGGATTTATTAAATCGATGATTGATGAGAGCATCGAAACGTTTTAAACGTAGCTCATCAATCAGTTTACTAGCCTGTTCACTGTTTTCTACAAGTACGTTATACTCTTTATAAATTTGAGAATAAATGATCTCATTATTAAAAGTGAGTGCTGAGCTAATTTCAGCTAATTTGATGTTTTTGTCCACGTTGTCATTAGCGGTAAAGGCTAATTGAAATAATTCCTGATGACAATTTTTGAAAAAGTAGCGAGGAATAAGATCAAATACTACTTTTTGATCGGCAAAAATAATCGTATCACTCAAACTAAAATAACGACGATTAAGATCAAAATAATCTTCTAATGTCGCCATTGCTTTGAATGTATGCAGATATTTAAAAATACTGATTTTAAATCATTTTCTGTTTTGCATTTTAAAAATGGGCAGTCTGTCTTTATGACTTCAATTTGCCTATCTAGTTTATTAATTTCTCTTGTGTTATTAAAAATTAACCGTATCCATTTTGTCTTTTGTTTAGTTTTATTAATTGATGCTAATAGTTCATGAGCAGAGCTTTGCTTATGAATAAAATACTGTTCTAGTGCCAAATATAGATCATAGTAAGGTTTATCATAATTAGTGCTTTTTCGGTTCATACCTATCGTGCAAATAAGTTGTTCATTCACTTCGTTTTCTAATAGTACATTGTAAGCAGATTGATAATTATCCAAACGTATCAAAGTTTGATAAATCACATCAACTAAATCGAGTTGCTGGATACGATGGCACTTAATAGATTGGATAATATTTTCTGTGCTTTGAGATGAGATACAAAGCGGTAAAAAATAACGAAATTCATCATAAGACAAATAATCTAATTCGCTTAACAAGTGAGCCAATACTAAATAAGGACGAACTAAATTATCTCCGACGGATAAAGTTGTTTTTAACAATTGTTTGAAATAAAGATAGCTGTCCTTTTCTAATTGAAATTCGTTGTTGGGGGCAAAATCGTTTTGTTGAGATAGCGAAAGCAGAACTTTTCCTACTTCGGTTAATGTTCTGTCTGGAGTGATTAAACCAAGATCTACCAATCCTGAGGTTTTCTGACGCGCATCTTTATCTTTGCGTGAGGCCATACCAATTAAAAAACCGCGTTCGTGCATTAAATTATAAAAGCTTTCTTGTAATGTTGGATTCCATAACCATTCATTACCAATATTTATTACCCTTTTATATAGTTCATCAAGTAGTAATAATTGCTGTTCAATTTTTAAGTTTAATTGTGCAGTACGGAAACTCGTTGTGCCGATTACCCAGCAGAAACTTTGATATGAAATATCAGGTAAATTCATTTTTCCCCCTAATAATTAGTCACTAAAACTTCAACTGATTCTGCATCTTTATTTTTACGTTGATAGTTGCTATTACTGTAATCTTTGTCGAGATAATGACAATGGTAGCTATTTTTTTTCAACCAGTGAATGAGTAGAATATTTTCGTTATTTTTGGCTTTTAATACATTGGATAATGCAAATTTAAACCCTTTTTGACTACACTTTTCAAGAAAATCTAGCAGGTCTTGCTCATCTTTTTCTGTCCAACCACCATTTTCGTTATAACTTGCTTGCGTAATTAAATAAGGTGGGTCACAATAAATTAGTGTATTTGATGGTAGAGCGTTTAAATCAATTTTCCTAAAATCTTGTTTCTGAAAAGATACATCGATTTTTTTTAAACGTTCTGTAAATAACACTAATTTATTTTGCATTTTTAAATTAAAATCACGTTTACCGACTGGTAAATTAAATTCTCCTTTTTTATTAAAACGAATTTGATTGTTAAATGAAAAAATAACCAAAGTGTATAGTAACGCAATATCTTTACTTTGATTATAAGCTTCACGCAACTTCAGAAATGCTATTTTATTAAAATCACCCAATCCTTTGCTACTTTCACAACCATAGAATGCGTAACCATTTTGGGTTGAATTGGATAAACCAAACTGCTCAATAATAGCGTGAGTATTTGCTAGAATCTGCTCTGCTGAATGGCAATGAAGGTAATCAAATAAAGCGATTAACTCAGGATTTTTATCATTAAAAATAATTTTACTTGACTGAGTATTAATACCTACATTACAACCACCACAGAATAAATCTAAGAAACATTCCGATTGCGGTAACAAAGGCATAATTTGATTAAGTAATTTATATTTACCACCAATATAATTCAATGGGCTAGCAATAAGTGGAGTCTTTTTATTTTCCTGATAGACATTACATAAAAATAAGCGTTCGGAATTATCATTAATATCAGTTTTTCCTGTTGAAAATACCTTATGTGATTGTTCAAATACTTTTACATCTCCCTTTGTTTTTAAAATTCTCAAAATAGCATCATCGCTAATTTTTGAATTTGAACGATCATTTCCTTTACTTCCCATATTATTGTAGGAAAGTAAAATATATTTTGCATTGGCTTTTTCAATCAATTCGGCAAAAGCTTTTTCTGCCTCTTTTGTGCAATAATCACTTTTCAATTTTGATCTATCCATTTTTCGAGCAACACCAAATACATCAGGCTTTTCCCAACGAGCAATATTTTCTAATAAATGATAAGCATCACAATATTGTCGGGAGTTATAAGGAGGATCTAAATATAATAAATCACATTGGATTTCACCAACAAGCTGATTAGCATTGGCGTTAAAGCATCTATTATTCTGATTCAAATGCTTACTTGGTAGAATAACTGGAAGTTCTAGAAAACTATGATTAACTGACTTCTTTCTATAGGCATCATAATGTCCAACTGTATTGGCAATTTTATCCATTGCATACAAAAGTGCAGTAATTAAAATACTATATTCTTTAAAATTAAGCTGATTATTTTGATATCGTTTCTCTATATTTTCACGAATAAAACCAATTTTACTGCAATTATTCGCAGAAAAAAAAGTATCAGCAAAATTGCGACGAACATAATTATTCTCATCAGTTTCAATATGATTATACTCTTCAATTAAATCAATAATTTTTTGCTCAGAATAATCCTCCGCAATAAACCATGCATAGTGAATAATATAATTGAAATAAAGCAAGTCGTTAGTCATTATCATTTTATTAGAAAATGCTGAAGCTACCGCTCCTGTACCGCTGAAAATATCCATTACTATATTAACGTCTGGACAATGTTCTTCGACAACTCCACGAATAAAATCTAGTAATTTATATTTATTGCCAAGGTAACGGCGATTATTGATCGTTGCGATATACAATCCTTTTTCTTTGACAAGTTTTTCCCATTTATTTTCTATAGGCTTTTCATTTAGATTTAAAGCGAGTTGTACCTGATTAAGCACATTTTTGTTCCACATAAATCGCCCTGTTTCGCTTTTAGATAGTGAAATCTTGTTTTTATTAACTATCTTGTACAAATAGGATTTGGATATCCTTAAATCTGAAGCAATCTGTTGCACACTTAATTTACTCATTTAATTAATTTCTCACAAAATATGAAATTTGTGGACATTTTACGGTAAATATTGATTTTCATCACTAAATATTTTGCTATTTTTGGATGCTAATTGCATCAAGTGAGCAGATTTTATATTTACTAATAGATAGCCTTTGGAGAATTACTGTCAGTATAAAAGATAGACTGATTCAACTTAATCGAGAATGAGATGCTATTCAAATTTAAAGTTTGCCTAAAGCGATTTTGAAGTTTCCAGAAATTAGATAGAAGCGAAAATAAAAAACGGTGAGATTTAGTGGAAGTTTTACAACTGCAAAATTTTAGAAAAATCTCACCGCTTTCGCCAACCTGGCCAATATTATCTTGTGCCGATTACAAATTTCTTATCGTGTATTCCTATTTCATAGCAAAAAGAAAAACATAATAAAAGGTTATTTGTTTACAAAAAATCATAAGCAAGTCCAGCTTATTGATGAAAATGGTTTTATGGCTGAACATCATATTTAGGGCTTACCCCAAAATGTCTTTTATATTCTCGGCTAAACTGGCTTGGGCTTTCATAACCGACTTGGAACGCAATATTGGCGATATTACTTTGCTTGGTTTGAATGAGTTTTTGGGCTGCCAGTAAGCGATGCGATTTTTGATATTGTAACGGCGACATATTGGTCATTTTTTTAAAATGTAAGTGAAAACCAGAAACCGACATTTCTGCCTGTTTCGCTAAATCATCTATACGCAACGGCTCAGACAGATGTTGCTCGATCCAAAGTGCTGTTTGAGCAATTCGATTTGTGTGGCTACCTATCTGTACCAATTCGCGTAATTTCTGTCCTTGATCGCTTTTTAGCAGAATATAGTAAATGTGTTGCTGAATAAGTGGTGCAAGAAAATTGATATCTTCTGGTGTTTTGAGTAAATCGATCAGATGCTCAAACTGAGTGAGTAAATTTTCTTCTAGTTGCCATTGTGAGAAAGCGGTTGATTTTGGCTGATTTTTTGCAATTGTCTTTGGAATATATGGCATGATGCTTGCCACCATTTTTAGATCGATTTTCATCGTTATCATTAGGTAGGGCTTTTCAAGGCTTGCTTCCACTACTTCTACCGACAATGGCACGTTTATTGGGCAGAACATAAAATGTTGATTGCTGAATTGTGTACATTGATCACCAATACAAATTTTTCGCTCACCTTGTAACACAATACAAATGCGAGGTTCGAGAATGATGTTCGCCACGGGGGTAGGGCTATCAGCGTGCTGAATGACAAGTCCATCAATGGGCGTTTGCCAAAGCTGATTTTTCGGTACAAGCGGTAATAATTTATCAATAATTTGCATTTCTAGAGAATTAGGCAAGACTTTTGCAGGAATGATATACCGAAAAACCTAAAATTACCACTAAAATAACCGCACTTTTAATGGATAAAACTTAACGGGAGAACATAATGAGTTCACTTTTTCAAACTTATACTCTTAATAACGGTGTAGAAATTAAAAATCGCTTGGTGGTTGCTCCGATGACACATTTCAGTTCAAATGAAGACGGTACATTAAGTGAGCAAGAGCGTACTTTTATCAGTAACCGTGCGGTAGATATGGGGATGTTTATCACTGCGGCAACTTTAGTGGCGAAAAATGGTAAAACCTTTGTAGGACAGCCTGAAGCCCTTGATGATAGCCACTTAGATAGCTTGCGTGAAACCGCAAAAGTATTGCAAGCACAGGGTACAAAAGCAATTTTACAAATTCATCACGGCGGCGTGAATGCAAAAGCAAATTTAACAGATGGGCAAGCGTTAGTTGGTGCATCAGATCACACTGAAAGCGGTGCAAAAGTGGCAACGGCTGACGAAGTAGTAGGGTTAATTCAAGCCTATACCAATGCAGCCGAATTAGCGATTCGTGCAGGCTTTGATGGTGTGGAAATTCACGGTGCGAATGGCTATTTGATTCAACAATTCTTCTCGGGCGAATTTAACCGTCGTACAGATGAATGGGGCGGTAGTCTTGAAAAACGTTTACGTTTCCCATTAGCGATTGTGGATTCAGTCGTCGCATTAAAAGAGAAATATGCAAAACCAGAATTTATCGTAGGCTACCGTTTCTCGCCTGAAGAACCAGGGGAAAATGGCTTAACGATGGCGGATACTTTCGCTTTAATTGATGCGTTGGTGGAAAAACCATTGCAATACTTGCACGTATCTCTTCACGAATTTGACAAAAAAGTACGTCGTGGAGCAGACACAAACCTCACTCGTATGCAACTTATTCACGAACGCATTAACGGTAAATTGCCGTTAATCGGTGTGGGTGGCTTACTTTCAGGCGAGCAAATTCGTGCAGCATTCCAAACAGGTTGGGCAGAATTTATCGGTTTAGGTAAAGCAGTAATGTTAAACCCAAACATTGCAACTTTATTGAAAGAAAACCGTGATAGCGAAATTGCTACCGAGCTTGACCCAACTCGTGCCGACCAATACGGAATGCCAGACATTTTATGGGGCTTATGCCAACAAGGTGGAGTGTGGTTACCACCAGTGAAAGGTCAAGAGTGGAAACCATTAGATATTTAATTTTGATATTGAGAAGGAATAAACAATGAAAATTTTTTACCAGACATCAGCAACAGCAACTGGCGGTCGTGATGGACGTACTCAAGTAGATGACGGCTCAATCAGCTTTGATTTAGTGGGCTTTCAAAATGAAAGTGGAAAAGTGGGGACAAACCCAGAACAGCTTTTCGCAATGGGCTATGCGGCTTGCTTTGACAGTGCAATGAACCACGTTGCACCAACTTTAGGTTTAAACCCGACTAAATCAAGTACGACAGTGGGTGTGGGTATCGGTCAAAAAGCTGGCGGTGCATTTGCTTTGGATTTGGATATTACCATTACAGTGGAAGGTTTAAGTTTAGAAGATGCAAAGAAATTGATTGAAAAAGCACACGAAGTTTGCCCATATTCCAATGCAATTCGTGGTAATGTAGATGTGCGTTTGCACGTCAATGTAGTTCAACAATTTGATTTATAAGGAAATTAGTGATGACAGCTTATGTTGTTTTTATTCGTGATGAAATGAAAGACCAAACCGCTTACGATGAATATCTGCAATTAGGCGTGCCGACACTCGCCCCGTATGGCGGTGAGATTTTGGTGGCAAACGGAGAATGTGAAGCCTTAGAGGGTACGGAAATTGACGGTTCTGTAATATTACGTTTTCCTGATATGGTAGCCGCTCGTGCTTGGTACACCAGCCCTGAATATGAAAAAATCAAATCAATGCGTTTGAATGCAACACTAGGGCGTGCAGTACTATTAAATGGTATCGCTTAATTTTCTGACAAGCGGTTGGATTTTGCAAATGTAAAAGTTTAAGGAAATCTCACCGCTTGCTCTACAAGCCTCCTAAACCCACGCCTTCAAAATCCCTTCCAACAAATCAAACACTTTAATCACTCTTTTTGGGGTAATCGTTTGATAGGGGCGGTAAAGGTAAATCTGCCACACAGGGCTTGGGTTGTCTTGGAAAAGCTGTACCAACTTGCCACGTTCTAAATACGGACGGCATACCAAATCGCTAAGTTGGGCAATGGTTCGCCCTGTTAAAACAGCGTCTAATTCTGCCATTGGGTCGGTGCTGATAAAATTTACCTTGCTGGGGATAACCGTTTGGTTGTCGCCTATTTCTACTTCCCACATTCTGCCTGTGTTAAGGTTGTGCAAAGTACTCATTGGAAAATGCCGAGCCATATCGTCTATGCTTTGGGGCGTGCCGTATCGTGCCAGATAAGCAGGCGATGCCACAAAAATATGACGGCGTTGGGCAATGGGGCGAATGATAAAATCAGGATTGGGGTGTGTTCCCACTCGCACCCCCATATCAATACGGTGATCTATGCTGTCCACTTTGATGTTATCTGTTTGCCAATCAATCACCAAATCAGGATAAGGTTCAAGTGCAGTCAATAAGGCTTGCAAAATCTGGCTTTGGTTGTGCAATTTGGGCGTAGCAATACGCACCACGCCACACATTTCATCAAGCGGTTCTTTTTGGCTTTTAAATAACAAATCGGCATCATTAAGCCACTGTTTGGCTTTGGGCAAAAACTGTTCGCCAAAACTGGTCAGGCTCATTTTACGGGTGTTGCGTTTAAAAAGCGATTCACCAAGCTGGCTTTCCAATTCGGCAATCGTTCGGCTAACCACAGACGGCGACACCGCAAAACGCTCGGCAGTTTCCCTAAAATTCAAGGTTTGAGCCGACTGGCAAAAATATTGAATTGCGTCTAGTTTGTTCATATTCCACTCTTTGATTATTGCAATATAAGCAATTGTGATTTCTATAATTGTTGATTGTATAACAATTATCTTATCTTTAAAATAGGCACATCATTTGACCTTATCAAGCGGTCGGATTACCCCCAATTTTTGCAATTTCATTTAAGGAGCAAGCAATGCAACTGGCAACATTAAATAACGGCGTACAAATGCCTATGGTTGGTTTTGGTGTGTTTCAAGTTGATGACGAACAAACCGAACAGGCTGTTTTGACGGCACTTCGCCACGGCTACCGTTTGATTGATACGGCGGCAATTTATGGCAATGAAGCAGGCGTTGGACGGGCAATCAAGGCAAGCGGTATCGCCCGAGAGGAGATTTTTGTTACCACAAAATTATGGATACAGCGTGAAAACGCTTATGAAAATACCTTAAAAGCGATTGATGAGTCGCTGGCAAAATTGGGTTTGGATTATATTGATTTGTATTTGATTCATCAGCCTTTTGGCGATGTGTATCAGGCGTGGCGGGCAATGGTGGACGCTTACCGAGCAGGCAAAATCCGTGCCATTGGGGTGAGTAATTTTTATGCCGACCGTTTGGTGGATTTAATCACAAGTTTTGATGTTGTGCCTGCGGTCAATCAAATTGAAACGCACCCGTTTTACCAGCGTGAAGCCGAAAGGCAAATTCATCAAGAATACGGCATTTTACAGCAGTCTTGGGCATCGTTGGCAGAAGGAAAATTTGAGATTTTTACCAACCCTGTTTTAACTGCCATTGCCACAACGCACGGCAAATCGGTGGCACAAGTGATTTTGCGTTGGCTCAATCAGCGTGGCATTGCCGTTATCCCCAAATCGGTAAACGAAAACCGTATTATTGAAAACCGTCAGATTTTTGATTTCACCCTAACGGCAGATGAAATGAATGCCATCGCCCAACTTGAAAACGGTAGCACCATTTTTAACCATCAAGATCCACAAATGGTGAAATGGTTGGCACAGCGTGGATAACGAATACCTGACCTGAAACGATTTTGAAGTTTTCGGAGGTGAGGTAGAAGTGCTAAAATAATGTACTTTGATTGGGTGTTAAAAACCTAAAACACATTGTACAGTAGAATTCAATATGCCGTCTGAAAATGGTTTTCAGACGGCATTTGGGTTTTAAGCAGTCAAACTTCCCCAATTTCTACCAACACAAGAAATAAGAAATCTTATAACTTTTCAATATATTAAAAAGTATTTTAAAATTTACCAGCTTTATCCAAAATAACAAATAATCTACAATCATCACAACTTAACAATCAATTTTGGAGACGATGATGATTTATCCATTACCACGCAATCAAGGCAACGGCTTTATTTCGGCACTGTATCCTAACGCCAGCCGTTCAAAAACCGATACAGGGCTTGGTTCTATCGGTCGTATTGACCACGCATTTTTACAGCGTGATTCCATTGTGCCGATGCATCCGCATATTAACGATGAGATTTTGTCTTATTTTCGTTCGGGCAAGGCGATACACAGCGATTCAGAAGGCATACAGGATACGGCTCACGCCACCCGTTTAATGTTGATGAAAGCAGGCAAGTTGTATCATCACGAAGAAAAAATTATCGGACGTGATGAGCCGTTTGAAGGCTTGCAGATTTTTATCCGTCCTGCTGTGAAAAATACTCAACCAAGCGTGCATTTTTGGGATTTACCGAGCCAATACAGCGACAATCAATGGCGGTTGTTGGCATCGCCAAATGCCGATACGCCCTTGCAGTTTAGCAGTCAAACGTGGGTGTTTGATGTGCGTTTGACCAAAGACAATATGTTAAGTCTGCCTGATGTGTGGCGACCAAATCAATCCACAGCCCCATTGACCTATCTTTTGTATGTTTATCAAGGCAGTGCAAACATAAACGGTTTGGATTTGCACAAAAAAGACAGCGTACTGATTGTTGATGAAAAGGTGCAGATAAGCACAGATGATATTGCCGAACTTGTGCTGTTTGTTACTGATGAAAGTGCGGTGTATTTTGACGGTGGAATGTACAGTGGCAATCAGTTTTAAATAAAACAATTCAACAACCACAATCTGATGACAAGATTGTGGTTTTCTTATTTATGGCGTAGGCAAATGGGCTTTGACAAAATCTATAAACACTTGCACTTTTTTGGGTAACAGCCGAGTGCTGGTAACGGCGTGTAATGGGTTACTCACGCCACAATAATCAGGCATTACTCGTACCAATTTGCCTTCTGATTGAGCATTAAAAATATCAGGTAGTAGAGCTACGCCCAAGCCTTGTGTCGCCAAACGCTGTAACAACCCCAAACTGTTTGAGCTGAATATCGGCTTAAATTCAAAAACGGTTTGCTCTTTCTTGCAAAACAGTTGCCAAGCGTTTTGTTCGTGCATTTTGCCAAAAGCAAGCAATCGGTGCTGGTGTAAATCTGCCAAGTTTGTCGGCGTGCCATAACGTTCAAGATAGTCCAAAGACGCATACAGATAAAATTGAAATTCCCCCAAAGGACGGGCGATTAAGTTGGGGTCTTGTGGCACGCCAAAGCGAATGGCGACATCAAAAGGCTCGCTCATCAAATCCACATTGCGAGAGCTGGTGTCTATGTGCAAGGTGATGTGGGGATATTGTTCGTAAAACTTGGGTATCAGTGGGGCAAAGTTTTCATAAGCAAAATCCACAGGCATAGACACACGCACAATCCCTGCTGGGTTATCAAGCATATCGCCAAGCTGACTGTGCAGGGCTTTGGTTTCTTCTACGATGTGCAAGGCTCTTTGGTAATACAGTTTGCCGACTTCGGTCAGCTCTACCCGTCTGGTAGTACGGTTAAGTAGTTGTAAACCAAGCTGTTTTTCTAATTTGTTAATTCTTACCGAAATGGTGGACGTGGGAATGCCAAGCAAATTGGACGCATTGGTAAACCCTTTGGCTTTGACCACTTCCACAAAAAGCGACATATCATCAATGTTCATAGGTTTGTCTATTGTTTAATATATTAAATAGTGTTTCTAATTTTACTATATTTATCCAATAAATCAAACCAATTATAATACACCACATCAAGCAAGCAATCTTGTTATTACATCACATCATCTTTATTGGCTTGCTTATCAGTAAAGATGATAAACAACGGAGCTTTTTATGCAAAACGTATTTAATTCAAAAAATTCAGCCCTATTATTGATTGACCACCAAATCGGCACAATGGGCTGGGTCGGTTCTATCTCTTTTGACGAAATGAAAAAACACGCCTTGATGTTGGCAAAATCAGCAGCGGCAATCGGCTTGCCAACCATTTTGACTTCATCAATGGAAGAAAATGCACAAGGTCCATTACTTGCTGAATTAAAAGACATTTTGCCAACTGAATTTGAAAACCGTATTTTGCGTGCAGGCATTGTCAATGCAATGAGCGACCCTAATTTTGCCAAAGCCGTAGAAGCCACAGGACGCAAAAAAATCATCGTGGCAGGCGTAACCAATGATGTTTGCACTGTTTATCCTGTTTTGACTTTGTTAGAACAAGGCTATGAAGTGCAAGTGGTTGCCGATGCAGGCGGTTCGCCAAGCAAATTTGCCGATGAAATGTCGCTTATCCGTATGCGTGATGCAGGGGCAGTGATTACCAGCACCAATCAGCTGATTGCAGAATTGGCCCAAGACTGGTCAAGCGAAGACGGCTCTAAACTGCTTGGCATTATTGTAGAAGGTTTTGGGGCTTAATTTTTAATAGCCCGTCACAAAAATATAATTATTTCATATAATTATCTTTTTGTAGAAACAGAATACCTATCTGAAAATATTTGGGGCTGTCCTCGCGGATAGGTCGGATATTCGTATCCGATAGGGCTGTAACTTTGGCTGTGATGTCGGATTCAAGAAGCCGGGCTGCCAGACCGGCATTTTATTCCGCTGCTTTTTGCGCCAATCGCAAATAATCCGTCAAATGCTTATTTTCTACGTCTTCAAGCGTATGTAATTTCAAATGACGACGGCCTTTGCCTTTTCCCTCTAATAAACCGTGTGGATCTGCTATCTCGGCGCCATGACTAAATTCCACTGATACATGCTGTTTATAAACAAAAATACCACAAAACGGTTCAGGTGCGGCAAACAGAATACCGCCATATTTCACTTCTTCATCTACTGTATCTGCCAGTTGCAATATTCTCGTGCGCACACTATTGGCAATTTCATACAAGACGGGATTGGCAATTTGCCAGTCATCCAGTAGATTTTTTACTTTTTGGTTCATGGTCTTCTCCTGATTTGAGTTTTGTATCAGTTAATTGTTCTTAAATTCAACCAATAAATTAAATTCATTAGCTTGATTTTAAGCTGGTTGCGCAAATCCCAAGATGTATCCATTTAGGTCTTTTAGATAAAATTCAAGAACGCCATACCAAGTAGTTTTCAGTTCGGTAACTTCCAAATTTTCAGACTTTAACCGATTGTATAAATCTGTGATGTTATCAACATCCATATAAAAAGAAACCGAAGCTCCAATGGGTTGATTTTTAGCAAAATGAATGTCATTTTGAAAAGTATCTAATCGCTGAAATGCTATCTCTAGTTCTCCTGATTTTAGCATCGCATAACGATATTCTTTGTCATTTTCAAAGATTTGCTCCACCGCATCGTGATTGGGAACGGCAAAAGCCAACTGGAAACCTAAATGTTTGGTATAAAATTCGGCAGTTTTTTGTACATTCTCCACCGCAAAAACAGGTGTTAGCTTGCTTATTTTCAGCTTTTGGTTCATGAGCTTCTCCTAATTTGAGTTCTGTATAAATCATACAGTTACTATTTTATCATA
Source organism: Ursidibacter sp. B-7004-1 (assembly GCF_053654055.1). Taxonomy (NCBI): domain Bacteria; kingdom Pseudomonadati; phylum Pseudomonadota; class Gammaproteobacteria; order Pasteurellales; family Pasteurellaceae; genus Ursidibacter; species Ursidibacter sp. B-7004-1. The sequence goes on from NZ_JBSIUP010000011.1 coordinate 72,959, forward strand.
AAAACCATAAACGTAGTGAGTAAATAGCGATGAAAAAAGGGTTGATTCCTGCCAAATATACGTCTTATGTGTTATGTGGTTGCGTTTTATATGGCAGGCTTTATGGCGTTTTTGATGTCAATGGTGCTGGTTACTATCAATACAGGCGTGGGCGATGGTTATGTTAAGCGTGTGCTGTTTAATTACAGCATTGCGATGCCGATTGCGTTTGTGTGTGTGATCATGGTGCGACCTTTGGTAAATAAATTGGTGGCGTGGACGGTCAAGGAAAAATGATAACATTAACTACTTGATATTAAATCAGGTTAATTTTTGCTATAATATTTGGCAAATTTTTGATTTCCTTAAATGGATAAGGTGAGTTATGAAACTGTATTATTCAGCAGGCACTTGTGCGTTGGCGTGTTGGATTTCCCTTGAATGGGCAAAAGCCGATTATCGTGTTGAAAAAGTCAATCCACATTCTAGCGAATATAAAGCTATCAATCCTTTGGCGATGGTGCCAGCCTTAGACATTGGGGCAAGCCGTGTGATGACGCAAGCAGGGGCGATTTTACAGCATATCGCTCATGCGTATCCTGATTTGGGGGCGAATGCAGGCGAGTTTGAGCGTTTTGAATTTGATGAAATCATGTGCTTTTTGACAGGGGATTTTCACCCTGCATTTTGGCCGTATTTTGTACCACAGACACCCAAGCAGACGCACTACAAAAAACCAAAGAAGCGTCTTATGCACGCATTGACAGAGTATTGACGCATTTGGACGGGCTGATTGGCGATGGTATGCACGTCTATCAAAACAAGCGTACCGTACTTGACGCTTATGCCTTTGTGATGGCTCGTTGGTCGTCCAAATTGGAAAAATCTTGGCAAGATTATCCAAACTTAGCACGCTTTATGAATGCGATGTTTGATGATGTGGCAGTTAAATATGTGCTGGATAATGAATAATGATGGATAAAGCCGTAACCACCCACCCCCAAGCCCAAGCTGTGCTTGATTTTTGGTTTGATGAGCAAACCCAACCGTTTTGGTTTGCCAAATCTGATGAATTTGATAAGACGCTGACAGACAAATTTGCCGATACCTTGATACAGGCAAGTTTGGGCGAGCTTGAAGAATGGCGAAACACCATACAAGGCAGACTTGCCGAGATTATCGTCCTTGACCAATTTTCACGCAATATTTATCGTGATACACCCAAAGCCTTTGCCCAAGACGGTATGGCATTGGTATTGGCACAAGTGGCGATTGGCTTACCCCAATTTGCTGATTTAAGCGAAATTCAAAGGCATTTTTTGTTAATGCCCTATATGCACTCTGAATCTGCCGTCATTCACGAACAGGCTGTTAAGCTGTTTGGGCGATATGTCAATGATAACGCACTGGATTTTGAGATGAAACACAAAGTCATCATTGACCGTTTTGGGCGTTATCCCCACCGTAATGCCATTTTAGGCAGGGTGTCTAGTGATGATGAATTGGCGTTTTTACAAGAGCCGAATTCGGCTTTTTAGGTATTTAGACGTAATAAAGCGGTGGGATTTGCCTTAATTTTCACAACCGCAAACTTTTCACAAAACCCCACCGCTTATCCCTCCTACAAACTCATTCCCTAATCATTTCAATCAATGCCCGAAGTAGGGGCGAGTGGTGGCGGTTGGGGTAGTACAGATGATAGCCTTCGTAACTTATTTCCCAGTCGGGCAACAGGCGGATTAGCTGTCCGCTTTGTAATTCATTGATAACGGTATCTTCGGGTGTCCACAAAATCCCAATGCCGTTTACTGCATAGTCGTGCTGTAAAAATCCGCCATTGCTGACAAGCGAACCTTGCGGTTGCACTTTAATCACACGCTTGTTAAGTGGATCGATAAATTCCCAATTCATCACACCGCCACTGCTTAAACGGTGCAACAAACAGCGGTGTTCGGTCAAATCATAAGGCGTTTTTGGTGTGCCGTAGCGTTCTAAATAACTTGGGCTGGCAACGGCACACATCGTCAAATCTGGCGAAATGCGGACGGCAATCATATCTTTGGCAATATCACTGCCCAAACGAATGCCCGCATCAAAACGCTCTGCCACAATATCTACAAAACGATTTTCTATCGCCAGTTCCAACTGCACATCGGGGTAAGTTTGGGCGAATTTTAGGAATTTAGGTGGCAACACATAACGAAAAACGTGTTCATTGCCATTGATACGCAACGTACCTTTCAAACTGCTTCTAAACGCATTTAAGCTGTCTAGTTCTTGATAAATATGCTCAAACAAAGGCGATAAACGCTGATACAGCTGTTCGCCAGCTTCGGTGGTGGACACACTTCTTGTGGTTCGGTGAAACAGTTTGATATTCAAGCGTTTTTCCAATGCACGAATGCAGTGGCTTAATGCCGACTGTGAAATGCCCAGTTGCAAACCTGCTTTGGTAAAACTGCCTGTTCTGGCGACAACCACAAAAGCTCGTAAATCATTTAAATTTTCTTGGGTCATCAGATTGCACCTATTGATGAATTTAATTCATAAGTTCAAGCTATTTTACCCCACTAATCAAATGAAATCAGCTTATTTATAATAGGCATAACTTAGATACGGTTAGGGGAAATTATGGAGCGTATTTTGATATTGGGTGCAACGGGCAGTTTGGCACAAGTGGTGATTGATGAGCTGTTGGCGAATACTCATCATCATTTGACCCTATTGGCTCGCAATCCAAACAAACTGCCCGCTTATGACAGCAAACGGGTGCGTATCGTACAAGGCGATGTGTTGGACACGGCAAGGCTTGCACAAGTTATGGACGGGCATTCGGTGGTTTATGCCAATTTAGCAGGCGATTTAAAAGCAATGGCAGAGAGTATCGTTAATGCGATGAAGCAAACAGGGCTAAAACGCCTGATCTTTATCAGCTCAATGGGCATTTATGGCGAAACAGGCGAAAATCACGGCACCATTCTTGACCTTTATCGCCAGTCGGCACAAGTGGTAGAGCATTCGGGCTTGGATTACACCCTTATCCGCCCTGCGTGGTTTACCCACAGTGATGAAATTGACTACCAGCTAACCCACAAAGGCGAGCCGTTTTGTGGTTCAACAGTATCAAGAAAATCTATCGCCGATTTGGTTATCAAGCTCATTACCAACCCACAATATGCCATTGGCGAAAGTCTTGGGATTGCTAAAATTTAATGATTTAAGGAGTAACAAATGAATACCGAACAACTACTTGAACGCCAAGCCCTGCGTGATTTGGTGGATACTTTTTCCAATCTTGCCGATGAGTTCAAAATCGCTGAACAAATGCCCCTTTTTACCCAAGATGCGGTGGTTAATACCCATATTGGCGGAAAACTGGTGTTTGAAATGCAAGGACACGAGCAGATTTTAAAAACATTTAGCGATTTCACAGCACAATTTAGCACGATGTATCACTTAAACGGACAACATACCGTCAGTTTTCAAGGCGAGCGTGAAGCCAGTGCGATTTTATATTGCCTTGTGAAACTGGCAAACGAAAAAGAAGTGCAAACCCATAGCGTGCGTTATCTGGACAACTACGTCAAACAAGGCGATAAATGGCTGATTTGCAAACGAGTGGCACATTTTTTGATAAGTGAAAGCCATGTTCTTTAAATGTGGAGATAATATAAGCGGTGGGATTTGTCTAATTTTTTGCAACTGCAAAATTTTAGGCAAATCCCACCGCTTGTTATTTTTTATAAAATCAGCGTACAACTGTTCACTTTTTTCTAGCTTTTTAGAACTGAAACTTTTATATTAGCGAACATTTGTAAGCTGAAATTATAAGGTCAAACAGCGAGATGGATCTGTTAAATTTTCATTTTGTTAATCGTTTTAACATTCAAGCCCAGCAATTTGCTGAACGTACAGCGGTACGTTTTTTAGAGCAAAATCAATGGCAATCACTTTCGTGGTCTGCATTTCATTCTCAAATCAATCAACTCTCTTATGCCTTGTTAGACAAAGGGATTGGTGTTCAAGAAAAAATTGGTATCTTTGCTCACAATATGCCACGTTGGACAATTACTGATATTGGTGCAATGCAAGTGAGAGCAATTGCAGTGCCGATTTATGCGACTAATACGGCTAAACAAGTGGAATATATTGTAAATGATGCGGATATTAAAATTCTGTTTGTCGGTGACCAAGAACAGTATGATCAAGTGTTGGAAATAGTGAACAACTGTTCGCAATTAACACATATTGTGGCAATGAAAAGTAGTATTCAGTTGCATCGGCATCCGTTAGCTTGTTACTGGGAAGATTTTGTTAGCGTTGAACCACAGCAAGCCTTGTTAAATCAACGTTTAGCCGATAAACAATTATCCGATCTCTTTACGCTGATTTATACATCAGGTACAACGGGCGAACCTAAAGGGGTAATGCTAGATTATGCCAATTTAGCTCACCAACTTAAAGCACACGACCAAGCCTTAAACGTTGATGAAAATGATGTTTCCCTTTCATTTCTACCATTTTCACATATTTTTGAGCGTGCGTGGGTAGCGTATGTTTTCCATCGTGGGGCAACAAACTGCTATTTGGAAGATACTAATTTAGTTCGTCAAGCCTTAGTTGAAACACAACCAACGACAATGTGTGCTGTACCACGTTTATATGAGAAAATTTATACGGCAGTGTGGGATAAAGTACAAACAGCACCAGCTCATCGCCAAGCTCTGTTTAAATGGGCAATTAAAGTGGGTGAGAAACATTGTCAAACGAATAAACCATCTCTTTTATTACGTTGGCAATATGCCTTAGCCGATAAATTAGTGTTATCAAAATTACGAGCATTACTCGGTGGGAAAATGAGAATGATGCCTTGCGGTGGTGCCAAATTAGAACCGACTATTGGAATGTTTTTCCATAGTATTGGAATTAACATCAAATTAGGTTACGGAATGACAGAAACAACTGCAACAGTTTCTTGTTGGCAAGATAAAGGATTTAACCCTAATTCTATTGGCAAGTTGATGCCAAATGTTGAAGTTAAAATCGGTGATGATAACGAAATTTTAGTGCGTGGCGGAATGGTAATGCGTGGTTACTATAAAAAGCCTGAAGAAACCGCTCAAGCTTTTACTGCTGATGGCTTCTTAAAAACAGGTGATGCGGGAGAAATGGACGCTGAAGGTAACCTATACATTACAGATCGTATCAAAGAGTTGATGAAAACATCAAATGGTAAATATATAGCACCACAATATATTGAAGGTAAAATTGGTAAAGATAAATTTATTGAACAAATTGCGGTGATTGCTGATGCGAAGAAATATGTTTCAGCATTGATCGTCCCTTGTTTTGAAAGCCTAGAAGAGTACGCTAAGCAGTTAAATATTAAATATCATAACCGTTTAGATCTGATTAAACATTCAGATATTGTTCAAATGTTTGAAAAGCGGATTCACGAACTACAAAAAGAGCTACCAAGCTTTGAGCAAGTGAAGAAATTTACCTTACTGCCCGAAGCTTTCACAATGAAGATGGAAGAAATTACACCAACGCTGAAATTACGCCGAAAAGTGATATTAGAACGCTATAAAGCACAAATTGAAGCAATGTATGGGAAATCAGATCATTCAAAATAGTAAAAAAGCATTGATTTATTCTTCATATTTGGATTTAATGCTTGCCCGATTTTGGATTTTAAACTTAGATAGATAAAGAGGCACATTATGACACAGAGTTTTAGCGTAACTCGTCGCTTTTTCGATGATAAAAATTACCCACGTGGTTTTTCTCGTCACGGAGATTACACCATTCGTGAATCACAAACTTTAGAGCAGTTTGGTCAGGCTTGTTTAGCATTAGAAAGTGGTGAGCGTACACCAGCAACAGAAGAAGAAAAACAATTTGTTGCGGTTGTAAAAGGTGAACAAGCACCAGAGACTTTTTTAGAAAAAGTGTGGGTAAAATACCGTACATTAACTAGCAAAACAAAACGTATTTACACCCTTTCTGGTGATGTGAGTGGTGATATTGGTAGTGGTGACGATTCAGAATAATGAGTAGGTGGGCTATGCCCACC
>NZ_JBSIUP010000012.1:0-66773 GCF_053654055.1 Ursidibacter sp. B-7004-1
TATTATATTCGTCAAACATTCTATAAATTCATTTTTTACTTATAAATTATGCTTGCCTTTATATTCATTTTAGATAAAATGAGTTTAAATTTTTAAACATTTAATCTTAACTTTTGTAGCCTAAATTATGCCTAAACAGACAATGGATTTAATGCGAAGCTGTATTCCAATTTTTTCAGTATTAAGCGATGAAAACCGCCATAAAATTTTACAGCTTCTGCTTGAACAAGGAAAAATGAATGTAAATGATATTACTAGCCACTTACATCTCTCTCGTCCTGCTGTTTCGCATCATTTAAAAATAATGTTAGATGCTAAAGCTGTAAGTGTAGAGCAGATTGGTAAAGAGCGTTTTTATGCAATCGCAATGGCAGATGCAACAGAACAATTAAGATTACTTGTTGAGAAATTGATTGAACATTGTCCTAATAGACAAGGTAAACAATAAATTGATGCCTATGTGTTGCTCACATAGGTTTTTTAAAACTTAAATTGGTTTAAATTATTAAACTCATAAACATAAAGGAAAGCACCGTATGACATTACAATTAAGCCAACCACTGACATTACCGAACGGTAAAGTGATCAAAAATCGTTTTTTTAAAGGGGCGATGAGCGAGCAATTAGCTAATGAACACGCTCCTAGTTCAGCATTAGTTAATCTCTATGACCGTTGGGCTAAAGGTGGTGCAGGGGTATTAGTAACGGGAAATGTAATGGTTGATCGTACCGCTTTAGGTGGGCCTAAAGATGTTGTTATTGAAGATGAACGTGATCTCGCAATATTACGGCAGTGGGCAAAAGTGGGGACACAAAACAATACTATTCTGCTTATGCAAATTAACCATCCAGGTAAACAATCACCTAAAGATCTTGCAAAACAACCCGTTGCTCCTAGTGCAATTGGATTGACAGGCAGTATCGGGAAGTTTTTTAACCCACCAAGAGCTTTAACCGAAACAGAAATCGAACAGCTCATTGAGCGTTTTGCTACTACTGCACTCATTGCTGAGAAAGCAGGGTTTTCAGGCGTACAAATTCATTCTGCACACGGTTATCTTATTAGCCAGTTTTTATCACCATTACATAATCAACGTCAAGATCAATGGGGCGGTAGCTTAGAAAACCGTATGCGTTTTCTCGTTGAAGTTTATCGACAAATTCGTAAACGTACAGATAGTGAGTTTATTATTTCTGTCAAACTAAACTCGGCTGACTTTCAACGTGGCGGTTTTAGCGAAGAAGATTCTGTCAAAGTCGTAGAAAAATTAGTTGAGCTTGGGGTGGATCATATTGAAATTTCGGGTGGAAATTATGAAAGCCCTACAATGTTAGAAGGGGTTAAAGCAAGCACCCAGAAACGAGAAGCCTATTTCTTAGATTATGCAGAAAAAGTACGCAATGTTTGCCCAATTCCTTTAACAATTACAGGTGGATTTCGTTCAACGAAAGCAATGGAAGATGCTCTTGCAAGCGGACAGGTTGATTTGATTGGTTTAGCGAAACCTTTTGCTATTTTACCTGATTTACCTAATCAGATTTTTGAAAACCGTTATCAAACTCTTAACCTTAAACCTGTTCGCACAGGAGTAAAAAAACTTGATGATGTGATTGGTTCAACACTCGAAATGGCGTGGTATTTTTACCAAATGGAGCGATTAAGCCAAGGACTAGATGCAAACCCAGCATACAGTGCTTGGAAAGTATTTTTCCGCATCTTGTGGCAACAAGGAAAAAATGGTTTCCGTAAAGAAAGAGCATAGTATCTCTTTATTCTCAAAATTCATTTTAAGATTAGAGAAATCTAGACGTCTAGATTGCGATATAAGTTAGTTTTTATTAGAATATCGACCAATTTTTATTTTAGATTGGGAAATTGTGGGTAACTATGGCAAATTGGAATGGGGAATATATCAGCCCTTATGCAGAACATGGCAAGAAAAGTGAGCAAGTAAAGAAAATTACGGTGTCGATTCCTGTAAAAGTATTGGAAATTTTAACCAATGAGCGAACACGTCGCCAGATTCGAAATTTGCGTCACGCAACAAATAGCGAATTGTTGTGCGAAGCCTTTCTCCACGCCTTTACAGGACAGCCATTACCGACAGATGACGACTTGATGAAAGAACGTAGCGATGAGATCCCAGAAGAAGCAAAAGCAAAAATGCGAGAAATGGGGATCGATCCTGAAGAATGGAAATACTAAGTAATCTACCCCACATTTGTGGGGTCAGATCATTGACAAAGTCTTTGTTCATTCGGACGCACTCAGTACGTTCCTACAAGAAAAATTATAACTGATTGAAAAATAACAAATTTTATTTTGTTGTGTAGGGGCACACTGCGTGTGTCCGTTTATTGAATACAACAAATTAGGGTTTGTCATCAGTCTGACCCCACATTTGTGGGGTATTTTTTAAAGGAGAGAAAATGAAAAATATACAACAACAGATGGCACGAGAAGTGCGTTGGGCATTTTGGCTAACATTGATTTATTTGGTTGGTTGGGTTGTGTTTGCCTATTTTTCACCAGATGGTCGTGGTTGGCTTGGTTTTCCGCTTTGGTTTGAATTGGCTTGTGTTTATTTGCCGATAGCCTTTACTTTATTGACTTATTGGGTCATTAAAAAAGTCTATAAAGAGATTGAGTTAGACGAAAAACAATAAGGAATGCTGTATGAATATTGAAATTTTACTTCCGTTAATCGTTTATTTGTTATTTGTATTCGGCGTGGCGTTTTACGCATATCGTAAACGCCAAAGCGGTAGTTTCCTTTCTGAATATTACGTTGGTGGTCGATCAATGTCTGGCTTTGTGTTAGCAATGACAATTGCAGCCACTTACGTTGGGGCAAGTAGTTTTATTGGTGGTCCTGGCGCAGCTTATAAATATGGACTCGGTTGGGTATTACTGGCGATGATCCAAGTGCCAACAGTAATTCTAACTCTCGGTGCATTGGGCAAAAAATTCGCTATGGTTGCTCGCCAAACAAAAAGTGTTACCGTCAATGATATGTTGATGGCTCGTTATAAAAGCCCTGTTGTTGTTTGGTTATCAAGTTTAGCCTTATTGCTCTCATTCTTTGCAATGATGATGGTGCAATTTATTGGGGCAGGGCGTTTACTTGAAACAACTCTCGGTATTTCTTATACCACTTCTATTATGATTTTTGCTCTAACCGTTGGGGTTTATACCTTTATTGGCGGTTTTAGAGCGGTAGTTCTGACCGATACCATTCAAGGCTTAGTAATGATGATCGGTACGGCATTACTATTAGGCGGTATTATTTACGCAACAGGGGGGGTGAGCAATGCCATTGATCAGCTTGCTACCATTAACCCACAACTCATTGAACCTTATGGTATTGATGAACGTCCACTAGATTTTACCTTTATGGCATCGTTCTGGGTGCTTGTTTGCTTTGGTTTAATTGGTTTACCACAATTAGCTGTCAGAAGTATGGCATATCGTGATAGCAAAGCCTTGCATCAAGCAATGGTAATCGGCACCATCGTGCTAACTATCTTGATGTTCGGAATGCACTTAGCAGGTGCATTAGGGCCTGCGGTTACACCAGATTTAAAAGTAGTTGATCAAGTTATTCCAAGTCTAATGTTGCAAGTGTTACCACCTGTTGTTGCTGGGATCTTCTTAGCAGCTCCAATGGCTGCGATTATGTCTTCTATTGACTCAATGTTAATTCAAGCATCTTCAACCATTATTAAAGATCTTTATTTGGCGGTTCGTCCAAATAGGGTGGTAAATGAACGTAAAATTAAGTGGTTCTCGACTGCGACCACCTTATTATTAACCGTACTTGTGGTGGTTTCGGCAATCAATCCACCTGATATGTTGATTTGGTTAAACTTGCTTTCTCTTGGTGGGTTAGAGGCAACATTCCTTTGGGTAATGGTACTCGGGTTATACTGGGATAAAGCGAACGCAACAGGGGCTATCTGCTCAATGATTGCAGGACTTGGTAGCTATGTGTTAATGACCACTTTCTCTATTAAAATTTTAAATTTCCACGCCATTGTTCCGTCGTTACTTATCGGGCTAGTTGCCTTCTTAATCGGTAATACATTCGGTGGGAAAAAAGCAACGAATGCTTAATTAACCGCCATAAACAAGCGGTGCGATCTTTGCAAAATTTTGCAACAATTGCACCGCTTTTCTTTATTTGCTCTCAGCTAGAAACTACCAAATCTGAATACGTTCATTGATTGGTTTAAACATTGCATCGCCTGCTTTTGTACCAAAGGTATTATGGAAGCCATTGATATTGAGAACTGTCGCAAATGCTCGATATTCACTTGGTGCGTGCGGATCACTTTTTACTTGATGAGTGAGCGATTGTACGGTGGCTTTATTTCGCCACGAGCGAGTCCAGCTCATAAAGAAACGTTGATCGGAGCTTAAATTCTCAATCAGAGGGGCTTTGCCATTCTCTTTTTCATACAATTTCAGAGCATCGTAAGCAATGCTTAATCCACCCAAATCAGCAATGTTTTCACCCAAGGTAAAACGCCCGTTTACAAAGACATTTGGTGCAACTTCAAATTTATCAAATTGTGCCACAAGCTTATCGGCAAGGGCTTCAAATTTTTGACGATCTTCTTTTGTCCACCAATCTTGTAAATTTCCATCGCCATCAAATTTAGAACCACTATCATCGAAACCGTGTGTAATTTCGTGTCCGATAATTGCCCCGATTGCCCCGAAGTTTACCGCAGGATCAGCGTGGATATCATAAAGCGGCGCTTGTAAAATACCAGCAGGGAAGACAATTCGGTTCATCAATGGGCTGTATGATGCGTTTACCACTTGTGGCAACATTCCCCATTCATTTAAATCAACAGGTTTACCGATTTTATTGAGTGCTTCTTGGTAGTTCCATTGAGCGATTTGGCGTAAGTTATTGTAGAGTGTTCCACCTTCTACAAGGGATTTTAGTTGTAAATTGCTATAATCTTTCCACTTATTTGGGTAGCCGACTTCAGTGATAAATTTATCTAATTTCACTTTGGCTTTCGCTTTGGTTTCAGGCGACATCCACGTTAGATTATCAATGCGATGATGATAGGCTTTGACTAAATAGCCTGCCATTTCCAATAAGTCTTTTTTCGCACTGGCGGGGAAGAATTTTTCCACATAAAATTGAGCAAACTCCTGCCCAATTTGTGCATTGATTAAACGTAATGCACGTTTATCTAACGGGCGTTGCTGTTTTTGCCCTACTAATTTATGGCGATAAAATTCAAAATGTGCATCGTCTAAGGCTTTATTTAAGTAAGGTGCTGCATCTGAAATCGTACGAAAACGCAAATAATCTTTAATTACCGATAAGTTTTGTGGGTTAATTAAGCGGTCAAATTGTTTTAGAAATTCAGGTTCCCAAACAATGACTTCATCGGTATTTACACCGACAGCTTTAAGATAATTCGCCAAATTGATATGACGACTTTGAGTTGCTAACTCACTGATTTTAATAGGGTTATAACGTTTTTGAATATCTCTACGTTGCTCATTGGTAAAGAGCGTTTGGGCAATAGATTTCTCGTAATTAACAATCTCTTTCGCTTTTTGATTCGGATTTTTTACCCCTGCAAAGGCTAACATCTGACTAATATAGTCTTGATAAAGTTGTAAGGTTTTGCGGTTTTCTGGTGTGTCTTTCTGGAAGTAATCGTTGCTTAATCCTAAATCGGTATTGCTAAAATAGATCGCATTTTGGCGAGAATTTTTTAAATGAGCAAAAACAGACCAACCAAATAACACTTCATTGCCTTGCTTGGTTTCTTCAATGAAATAACGTTCTAAATCAGCAAAATTCTGGATTTGATCGATTTTGGCTAAATCTGATTGAATGGGGGATAAGCCCGATTTTTCTCTTGCAGATAAATCGGTATAACTTTCATAAAGTGCTTTAAGACGTTGAGCTTTTGGATCATTTACAAGTTTTGGAGCGGAAATCACCGCTTGTAGCAATTCCACCGAGCGTTTCTCATTGAGTTCATTGAGTTCGGCTAAAGTTCCCCACGATGTTTTATCGGCTGGAATTTGGGCGGTTGCCAACCATTTGCCATTTACATAGCGATAGAAATCTTGTTGCGGTGCAACTTGTGGATCAACACCCTCCATTAAAGTGCTTTGATAGGTTTTCGGGCTACAAGCCGTAACAGCGACAGAAAGGGCGACTAAACTGAATAAAAACGGTTTTTTCATTATTGATCTCCTTTAAACAGAAAGCGGTAAGATTATCATTATATTTTACAAAATAATTAGATAATCTCACCGCTTGATAGTTCAATGCATTATTCGACACGCTCACCGTGGATAGAAATATCTAATCCTTCTCGTTCTTCATCACGTTCCACACGCAAGCTACCGCATATTTTAGCTACAACAGAGAGAATAATAGCACTCATTATACCGCTATATACGATGGTAATCGTTGCATCTTTCAACTGAATTAAAATCTGTGTTGGAATGGTTGAATTCCCTGCGAAAATGGTATTGTTAAAAAACAACCCTGTTAAAATTGCCCCAATAATACCGCCGAAACCGTGGATACCAAAGGCATCTAAAGAGTCGTCATAGCCTAATTTATGTTTTAATTTTGCCACAGAAAAATAGCAGGCAAGTGAAGTGATTAAACCGATAAAAATTGCCCCTTGTGGATCAACAAATCCTGCTGCGGGTGTAATGCCTACCAAGCCAGCCACAGCCCCTGAGGCAAGTCCAAGAGATGAAGGACGATGTCCTGCAATTTTCTCACATAATAGCCACATCAATGCTCCACACCCAGCGGATATTTGTGTTACAGCCATTGCCATTCCCGCAGAGGCGTTTGCGGCAACTGCCGAGCCTGCATTAAAGCCAAACCAGCCGACCCAAAGCATTGCCGCCCCCATCAACGTCAAAACCATATTGTGTGGTGGCATTGCTTCTTTACCATAGCCCACACGTTTACCTACCATTATGGAGGCAACTAAGCCTGCAATACCTGCATTAATATGCACCACAGTGCCACCTGCATAATCTAGTACACCGCCTTCAGCCATAAATCCACCGCCCCAAACCCAGTGGCAAGTTGGTACATAAACGAGTAAGAACCAAATTCCTGAAAACCACATCATTGCAGAAAATTTAATACGCTCTGCAAATGCCCCCGAAATAATGGCGACAGAGATAATGGCAAAGGTCATTTGAAACAGCATAAAAACAGGTTCGGGAATTGTGCTTGCATTTGGTGCGACAGTTACCATTTGGTTGGCTAAATCTAACCCCATTCCTTGTAGAAAAAAGCGATCAAAGCCGCCAATAAAAGCATTACCTTCAGTAAATGCAAGAGAATAGCCCACTGCAACCCACAGCAAGCAGATAAGTGCGGTAATAGAAAAACTATGTATCATCGTATTTAGAACGTTCTTTTTACGAACCATACCACCGTAAAATAACGCCAGCCCAGGAATTGTCATAAACAGCACAAGAATAGTAGAAATCATTACCCAAGCAGTGTCGCCATTGTTAATTGCCGAGATAGGTTGCCACCAAGAGGTTTCTGCGTTGCTGAAGGAAGATAACCCTAATAAACTTAAGAAAATGGAAAATTTGTTCATCTTTACATCCTTATAATGCTTCGTCATCTGTTTCACCCGTCCGAATACGGATAACTTGTTCAATATGGGTAACAAAAATTTTGCCATCACCAACTTTGCCTGTTGCAATGGATTGTTGAATGGCGGTAATCACGTTTTCGGCTATATCATCGCTGACGGCAATTTCTACTTTAAGTTTGGGTAGAAAATCTACCGTATATTCTGCACCACGATAGTTTTCAATATGTCCTTTCTGGCGACCAAAGCCTTTAACTTCCGTTACTGTCATTCCTTGTATGCCAATATCAGAAACAGCTTCTCTTAAATCATCAAGACGGAAAGGGTTTAAAATGGTTGTGATTTGCTTCATTGGTACTCCTAATATAGTGAAATACAACGCACTTCATATGAGGTGCGTTGTGATATTAGGGATTTTTCTTTGATGAGACAATTTTATAAGAGTAAATTTAAATAAAAATCAAGTATTGTTGATTTTTATTTAATAAAATATATTATTTTTTGGATTTTATCTATTCAACCATTCCATATAAGCACGAGTACCTTCTGCAACCGTTTTGAAAGGTTTGTTGTAACCTGCTTGGCGTAATTGAGTTAAATCTGCTTGGGTGAAGGTTTGATAGCGTGATTTTAAATGATCTGGGAATGGAATAGTTTCAATTTGCCCTTTTTGGTGGAAATCAATAACTGCTTGAGCAACCGCTCTGAAAGATTCCGCATTACCTGTGCCTAAATTGAAGATACCAGAGATCGCATTTTGCCACGCCCAAATATTTACTTGAGCAACATCTTCCACATAGACAAAATCACGCAAGAATGTTTCTGAACCTGCAAAGAGTTTTGGATTTTCGCCTTTTAGAATTTGTGTGTTTAGGTGGAAAGCAACGCTCGCCATTGAGCCTTTATGCTGCTCTCTCGGACCATAAACATTGAAGTATTTAAAGCCACAAACAGGTGATTGTGCTTCAGGCAGTAATTTACGCACATATTCATCAAATAAGAATTTTGAGTAGCCATATACATTTAATGGCTGTTCAAACTCTCGTTTTTCGATAAAGTTATCTGAACGTCCACCATAGGTTGCCGCACTTGATGCATAGAAAAATGGAATTTGGCGATCTAAGCAATAATGTAATAACTCTTTTGAATATTCGTAGTTATTTTGCATCATATATTTACCGTCCCATTCTGTTGTGGCAGAACAAGCACCTTCGTGGAAAACGGCATCAATATCGCCAAAATCATCGCCTGCAATAATAGAGGCAATAAAATCTTCTTTATCACAATAATCTGCAATATCGAGATCGACTAAATTCACAAATTTTTCGCCATTTTTAAGGTTATCGACCACCAAAATATCGGTACGTCCGATTTGGTTTAATGCTTTAACAATATTACTGCCAATAAAGCCAGCGCCGCCTGTTACGATAATCATACTATTAGTCCTTTGTTATGTTGAAATTAGAGCTTAAATGCACCGAGTTTTTCTTCAGTACGCTTAAACGATGCGGTTTGCTTAATTCGTTGAGTATAGGCGTGAATATTAGGATATCCGTCCAAACCACGAGTAGTTAATACTTGCAGTGGAAAACTCATCATAATATCTGCACCACTTAATTGCTCACCTAAAAACCATTGTTTTTCTGCAAGGTGTTGTTCGATGTAATCTAAGTGTAGTTTGAGTTGTGGTGTAACAAAACTCTCTCGAACACCATTAGTGATTTTGCGTGCAATTGGTTTGATGAAAAATGGCATTTTACGTTCATCAATCCGTCTGAGAAGAAGCGAGATAATCAGAAACGGCATTATTGACCCTTCCGCATAGTGCAACCAATAGAGATAATTCGGATAGTTGGCTTGATCTGCGGTGATACGGAAACGATTTTCAGGATCATATTTATTGAGAAGATATTCTACAATCGCACCGCTTTCGCCCAATGCCAATTCGCCATCTTGAATTAATGGCGATTTACCAAGCGGGTGGATATTGCGTAAAGAATGCGGGGCAAGAAAAGTTTGTTTATCTCGCTCAATAATTTCTAATTTGTAGTCAAGCTCTAATAGTTCTAACAACCAAACAATGCGGTAGGCACGAGATTGCTTTAGGGCGTATAGGGTTAGCATTATTCCTCCTCATTATAATTGTTGAAATAACCAAGATTTTGTAGATGTTGTAATGTTCCATTGATCATATCACTGATTTCTTTATCTTGAATTTCAGCATACGGAACAGGTTTACCTTCTCGATTTAAAGTAAGCTCATTGTTTTCAAAGGCTTTACGAATAATGTTATTTAGATCATCTAGGCTATGATTGCCATCTAAGTATTTTATTAAATATAAGGTGAAAACATTAAACTCTATTGGCTGACCATAGATGCTGGATAATTTAGTAATGTTGGGGTTATCTTTTACAAATTTAATTAATCGTTCAAATTTATCTGATAATTTAGGATATTCACCGAAAGGCGTTGATTCTTCAGTATGGTAACTTATGTACATAGATTCTTGATGTATCAATGCCACTAAAAGTTTAATTAAGGTATTCTCATCTTCTTTGTTTTTGGTTAGAAGTGGGAAAAGTTCCTTGATTGGGTAAGGAACAGTGTTGTCATTTAGCACTTTTGCCAGTTCATCAGATAATGGAGATGATGCAAATGCTTGGTTACCATTAGGCAGAAGCCAATGGCTATTATCATCGGATTTGGTTAGGTTACCTTTGATATATAGCTCATAAAATGCGTGAACCATATCATATTTATCAATGTTATAACCATTCAAATTATGCTGGTGTGTCAAGATACTGCAACGGAAAGGACGTTGATTGATAAAGTCAGTATATTGTTCAATTTTTACAATATCTCTATGGAAATATTGGCAAAGTTGCTCGTATTTTTCTCCTGAGAAAATACTGAGAGTTTTGACGCTAGGTAAAGATGTATCTGTAATATAACCCAAGCCATAAGGGGTAATTTTTTTGATAAACTGATGGAAATAGAATGGTTGATTCACTTCTTCTAAATACTCGTGGGCAACATAATATTTATCTGCATTTAGAATATGTTGAGCAATTCTTGAAAACTCGGGCTTAGTTTGTGGGTTAAAACGTTCCAATAGATCTTCTGTTTGTGCAAATAGCTCTTTAGCTTGATCAATACGCTCATAGTGGTGAATATCGCTACTTGTACCAAACTGCATCAATTCTTTTACCATATCTTTTAAATGCCAACCGGGGTAAGCGTTATAGCTAATGAAAGCTACCCCATTAGGGGTTAGATAGGTTTGAATGAGTTGCATAATCGCATTCTGAACAAATTCAGGTACCCAGCTAAATACACCGTGACAGATAATGTAATCGAACTGCAAATTCTCAAAATTGACTTTACTAATATCTGCAGCAACAAGGTGGACATTGTTTAGTCCAATCTCTTGCATCATTTTTTGTCCAATATTGATCTGGATTTCAGATAAATCAATGCCAACAATCTGACTATTAGGGTAACGGATTGCAAAAGGAATAAGATTGCCCCCAAAAGAGCAACCAATTTCGAGTACTCGTGCATTATCTAATTCTGGTGGGTTTAACCCTTTTAACTTAGCTAGTGCGTGCAGTCGATTTGGTTGGCAATGTGGGAAAGCAACTGAGGTATAAGGGATATCATTGTAAGCCGTTTCTAAGGCTTGTGTTGTTTCTATGTTGTTCATAATTATTCTTGTAAAAAATATCAGAAATCAGACCGCTTGTTATTTCGATCTAGCAATTTGTTTCTTGAGTTTTTGCATTTTCTCGCGGAAACGTTGGCGTTTAAGTGGAGAAATATGATCGACAAATAACACACCGTTTAAGTGATCAATTTCGTGTTGAATACAAATGGCTAATAGCCCGTCTGCATTCAGGGTAAACTCTTCGCCTTGGCGGTTTAATGCCTTAACAGTGAGTTTTTCTTTACGTGGAACTAAGGCTCGACAACCAGGGATAGATAAACATCCTTCTTCAATACCTGTTTCACCACTACTTTCTAGAATTTCAGGGTTAATAAGTACGATTTGGTTAGCTTTATCGCCTTCAATATCAATAGTGATAACTCGTTTTAATACATTCACTTGTGGTGCAGCTAAGCCAATACCTTCGTGTTGGTACATTGTTTCAAACATATCATCAATAAATTGACGTAATTCGTCATCTACTTTCTCTACGGGCTGGCAAACTGTTGCCAAATTCTCATCAGGGTAAATTAGTACATCTAATACTGCCATTTTTACGATCTCCATCGAAAAATTAAAAATAATTAGTTCGGCTATTCTAGTCTTTTTCTTACTATTAGGGAAACGATAGGCAAGAAAATTACGAAATAGAATAAAAAATGATAGAGATCACGAAATTATTAGCGTTATTGCAAGTTCCACAGTTGGGATCCCAAAAAATTGGACGATTATTAAGTGAAGTCGATTTTACTGCATTCTGTAACTATGATAGAGAACAGTTACGTCAAATAGGTTGGAATGAAAAGCAGATCCAACGCTGGTTTAATCCAGATTGGCGTTGGATTGATACTGCTTTAGCTTGGGCGGAAAAACCACAACAGCATTTAATTTCATTATTTGATGTGGAATATCCTTTTCTGCTACGCCAAATTAGTACCGCACCGCCTATATTATTTGTGAAAGGGCAAACTGAAGTGCTTTCAATGCCTCAAATTGCAATAGTGGGCAGTCGGGATTATTCTCATTATGGAGAATACTGGGCTGGGTATTTTGCTGGTGAGTTAGTTAAAAATCAGATTGCAGTAACGAGTGGGCTAGCGATAGGGATTGATGGGTTCTGTCATCAGAAAGCACTGGCAGAGAATGGTATAACTATTGCGGTGCTAGGAAGCGGTTTAGATCAAGTTTACCCAAGCAGACATAAAAATTTGGCAGAAAATATTGTCGCAAAAGGTGGGGCGTTAGTATCAGAATTTTTTCCTAACCAGCCACCGCTCGCAGAGAATTTCCCAAGACGAAACCGTATTATTAGTGGTTTATCATTAGGAACACTCGTGGTCGAAGCAACACTTAATAGTGGTTCGCTAATAACCGCTCGCTATGCCTTAGAGCAAGGTAGAGAAGTCTTTGCCTTACCCAACAGCGTACAAAATCCGTATAGTCAAGGGTGTCATAAATTGATTAAAGATGGGGCATTATTGGTTGAGAGTATTGATGATATTTTAGAAGCCATTGTATATCAACGGCAGGATAGTGTAATGAATAGAGTGGCTCAACCTTCATTATTTACAACAGAACAAGCGGTCAGTTCTACTCAAAAATTTACGCATTTGCCTGCACCTGCATTACTTGCAAAAAATTTGCCTAATCTCACCGCTTGCCAACAACAGCTACTAGCTCAAATAGGGCTTGAGCCCATTAGTATTGATGATCTCGCCAAAGCGTGTGAAATAAGTATTGATAATGCGTTAATCGAATTGCTTAATTTAGAGCTACTTGATGTTATCAAACAGGTTAGTGGGGGATATGTAAGGTGTTAGATCTATATATTGGTAGAATTTATAGAGTAAAAGTAGGAAGTAATAAGCATCCTTGTATCACATCGTGATTGGCTGTTTTTGATCTAATTATTTGTGATTATACCTTAATATATAATAGAAAAATTATGTCTATGAATATCCAATTAGATTTAGTGTAATGCAATTAAGCGGTATTATGTAGCAGTTGCACAATTCCCCTCGCCCGCTTGCGGGAGAGAGTCAGTTTATTGACAAAGTGTTTTCATTCGGACGCCAAGCGTGGCGTCCCTACAAAGAAAAACTATAACCAATTGAAAAATAAACATTTTATTTTTCGTGTAGAGACGCCACGCTTGGCGTCCACTCATTAAATCAACAAATTAAGGTTTGTCATCAGTCTGTCTCTCTCCCACAAGTGGGAGAGAGTTTTTTCAATTTTGTGCAACTGCTACATAATACCGCAATTAAGTTAAGAATAGTTTCTTTCTAATAGGAAACTGAGTTTCTATATAATTAAGTGGTAAATTCCTTTGTAAATTTAGCAGAAGAACTTACCGCTTAATTATTTTTCTTTCTATCTATGTCTAATTCTGCCCGATTTTCTATTTTTTTGATTCAAATCGGGCAATCTATAAATTCAGAATTTGATTATTTTTGTGAGTTTTATCACAAAATACCCTCTAATCGCGTAAATAACCTTTGTTTAAATGCCTTTTTATTTAAATATATTGCTGTTTCTTATTAAGTCTGCGTAAGTTTATATATTAACGGCTGGAGGCAGTATGACCATAGTGAATAGCAATGTGCCGTTGCTCTCAATGAAAAATATAAGTAAATCTTTCGTTGGAGTACAGGCTCTCAAGAATGTTCAACTAGAGCTTCACAAAGGTGAAGCCCACGCATTGATGGGGGAAAACGGAGCTGGAAAATCCACTTTAATGAAATGTTTGATTGGTGTTTATCAAGCTGATGAAGGGGAAATTATTTATAAAGGGAAGAAGGTAAATTATTCTTCTGTATTAGAAGCACAGCACGATGGAATAAGTATGATTTTCCAAGAATTAAATTTAATTCCGCATTTAACTGTTGCTGAAAATATATTCTTTGCTCGCGAACCTGTTAATTTTGGCATTGTTGATAAAGCCAAAATGAATAAAGATGCAGCTGAATTGCTCAATATGTTTGATATTGACGTAGAGCCTACCGATTTAGTTAAAGATCTTTCTGTTGCTCGTCAGCAGATGGTTGAAATAGCTAAAGCACTTTCTTTTGATGTTGAAGTTTTAATTATGGATGAACCAACTTCAGCTTTAACCGAAAAAGAAATTGAGAAATTATTTGAATTAGTTCGTCGTTTAAAAGAGAAAGGGGTGTGTATTGTTTATATTTCACATCGTATGGATGAATTAAAACAAATTTGCGACCGTATTACGATTTTTCGTGACGGAACTTACGTCTCTAGTCATCATTTTGATGATATTACAATGGATGAAATCATCACAAAAATGGTTGGGCGTACCTTAGACAACCATTTCCCACCGAAAACCGCTCAAATTAGTGATGAAATTCTGTTATCAGTAATGAATGCTGAACGTTATGGCGTTTTTGAACCTCTTAATTTTGACTTACTAAAAGGAGAAGTTTTAGGTATTACGGGGTTAGTTGGTGCAAAACGAACTGAGCTTGCAAGAGCGATATTTGGTGCAGATCAGTTAGATGCGGGTGAAATTTATGTGCGTAATAAGAAAGTAGTGATTCGTGATCCGTCAGACTCAATTAAGGCAGGAATTGCTTACCTTTCCGAAGACCGAAAATTAAATGGTGTCGCAGTACGAATGAGTATTCGTGAAAATATTACTATGGCATCAATGGACAAAGTAACCGATCAGCTTGGTGTGATTTCTCATACAGAAGAATTGAAAGCCAGCGAGACTTTCATAAAAAAAATGGAAATTAAAACACCAACGCCAGAGCAACTTGTGAATAATTTAAGTGGTGGAAACCAACAAAAAGTCGTTATTGGTAAATGGTTATTCCGAGATGCGAATGTAATGATTTTTGATGAGCCTACTCGTGGTATTGATGTGGGGGCTAAGTATGCAATTTATCAACTGATTGATGAGCTTGCAGCGAATGGCGTGGGGGTTATTGTTATTTCGTCTGAACTTCCTGAGATCCTAGGTATTACGGATCGAGTTATTGTAATGCGAGAAGGACGTATGACAGGTATGTTAGAAACGAAAAAAACAAATCAAGAAGAGATTATGCAGTATGCCACTGGCGTAAAAAATATGTTTAGTCACGAATATAAAAACTAAGGAGTAATCAAATGAACGATAAATACAAAGATATGCTACGAAAAATGGCAGCATTAGCAGGATTAGTATTGTTAGTTATTTTCTTTAGCGTGACTAACGAATACTTCTTTACGTCAAATAATATTATGACAGTAGGGTTACAAACTTCAACCATCGCCTTAATTGGTATTGGGGCGACCTGTGTCATTTTAACAGGTGGAATTGATTTAAGTACAGGCTCTGTTGTAGCTCTTTCAGGAGTTGCTGCTGCTATGATAGTCAATGCGGGAGTTCCAGTACCTATTGGAATGGTACTTGGTATTTTAGTTGGTGGGATTTGTGGTTTGATTAATGGGATTTTAGTCACTCGAATGAAACTTCCGCCATTCATTGCTACACTCGGTATGATGATGGTCGCTCGCGGTTTGGCTCTTTATGTAACGAATGCTGCACCTGTATCGGGTATGCCTGAATCCTTTGCGGCTTTAGGTAACGGAGCGTTATTTAAAATTGTAGAAGAAGGCTCGAATGGTTTACCTAAAGTTGTCTTTGCAGGCATTCCATACCCTGTGATTATTATGATCTTTATTACTGTCCTATTCACATTTGCTCTAACAAAATTAAAAGTAGGGCGTTATATCTATGCGATTGGCTCCAATGAAGAAGCCGCACGTTTATCAGGTATTAAAACTAACGTAATTAAAATTTATGCCTATGTTGCCAGTGGTTTACTTTCTGGTCTAACGGGCGTAATCCTTGCATCTCGTCTTGTTACCGCACAACCAAATGGTGGGGTTTCTTATGAATTAGATGCAATTGCAAGTGCAGTAGTCGGGGGAACATCGTTGATGGGCGGTGTGGGTACAATTCCTGGCACGTTAATTGGGTCATTCATTATCGGTGTACTCCGTAATGGTTTGAATATGAATGGCGTATCATCGTTTGTACAAATGATTGTTATCGGTTTGGTGATTATCGTTGCGGTTTCTTTAGACCAATTACGTCAATCTAAAAAACTTGGTAAAAAATAATCTGTTGATCCTATAGGAGATTTAACTATGAAAAAATTAGCAATCGTAACCGCAACTGTATTAGGTTTATCAACCCTTTTTGCAGGCTCTGCTTGGGCAAAATCTGATGAAATTGCTGTTATCGTAAAATCAGCAAACTCTACTTTCTGGCAAAATGTGCGTAAAGGTGCAGAAACTGCAGGTAAAGATATGGGAGATAAATATAAAGTTACTTTCCAAGGTCCTGAAGCAGAAACAGCAATCGATGCCCAAGTAAATATGGTTGATAATGCAGTAAATCGTGGGGTTGCAGGTATTGTTCTTGCTGCATCTGATCCTGTTGCTCTTGTTCCAGCAGTGAAAAAAGCCTATGAAAGCGGTATTCCTGTCGTATTGATTGATTCTGGCTTAAATAGCGATGGTAAATATTATCAATCTTTCCTTGCTACGGATAATCGTGCAGCAGGCAAACTTGCAGCTGAAAAACTACTCGCTAAAGTAAAAAGCGGTAAAGTTGCTGTGATGTCATTTACTCAAGGTGCAGCCTCTGCCATTGAGCGTACAGGTGGGTTTATTGATGAAGTTAAAGCAAAAGCAGATTATAAATTAATTGGCCCATATTATTCTGATTCAGAAATGGTAAAAGCATTAAACCAAACAGAAGACGTATTAGGTTCTAACCCAGATATTGCGGCAATCTTTGGGGCAAATGAACCAACTGCCGTAGGTATGGCTCGTGCAGTAAAACAAAAAGGCTTTGCAGGCAAAATTGTTGCCGTTGGCTTTGATGGTAACTCAGATCTACAAAACTTTGTACGTGATGGAACTTTAGACGGTATTGTGGTGCAATCATCTTACCAAATGGGCTATAAAGGTATTGATACTATCGGCAAACTCATTAAAGGTGAGAAAGTTGAGAAATTTATTGATACTGGTGTCGTTTATGTTACCAAAGATAATATAGATTCAGAAGAAGCTAAAGGAGTTTTGTACTAATTTAAATAAGACTCCCTGATCTTAATCCCAAAAGTCAGATTTAATTCAAGGACTGAGTTCTATATTGCACAGGACTCGGTCCTTTATAACTATTAGCTATTTTTTAACGGTTCTTCTTGTTGTGGTAGTTTTCTTTACTTTTTTCTCCGCAGGTGCTTTTTTCACCGTTCTTTTTGCCTTTGTTGGTGGAATTTCTGCTGTTGGGGATGCTAAATTGAGTGTTAGATTATTTGCATCTGCCCATTCAACTAATTTAGCTAAGAAAATATTTCCCATTGGGCGTGGATCGCCTGTAAATAATGTGGCTAGACCATTATTTTCAATGATATGACGACGTAATTCCAAACGCTCTTGATGATTTTCGGCTAATCGAATCGCTCTTTCGACATATTCATCAACAGTATTAGCAATCAACCATTCTGGTAAGCCTAAGCGTTTAAATAAACCTTCATCAATATGCTCGTGCACTTCAGGACCTGTTTTGCAAACACCAACCAAGCCAAGTGTTACCATATCAATAATGCCGTTGGTATTACCAAATGGGAATGGGTTTAGCATCATATCGCAATTATGTAGAATTGTTAGATATTGCTGATAAGGTGTATGAGGATGTGCCGTTGCACTGTCGCCTAAGTGGCTTTTGATAAAACGCTCAACATAAGGATGCGTAATTCCCATTGATTGCCCTAATGCAAAGTGGAAATGTACTTTTACATTTGCTCGCTCTTTAATTGCACGTAATGCTTCTAGGAAATAAGGGTTTAGCTTCATTGTGGTTGCGGCAATACCAATATTTACAACTTCAGGATTTTCTCTAAAACGATATTCTACATTGGTAGGTGCAAGAGCTGATGGTACATAAGGTAGAGCATCTTTTGGTAAGCGTAACAATTTTTCACTGAAACATTCTTCAGCACCCACATAATCATCTTCCACAATCACATATTCAATAAAATCAGAATATGTTGTGGCTGGGTGTCCTAGTGCGATAGCTTGAATTGGGGCAAGGCGTGTATTGCTTGCAAAAATGGTTGTTAAATCCATACCAATACTTGGCATATAAAGAATTGCAGCTTGATTGTCATCACAGATTTTCTTCAACGCAAGTAATTTATCAATAACACTGCTTTGATTTAATAAATGGAATTCATCGAATACAGCACGTCCAGCTTCATCTACGGCTTCATTACCTAATCCGATCAGGTAAAATTGCTCACGAGCAGCAATCATTGATGTTGAGTGTGTACGATAAATTGAATGGGCTGAATGGAAATGTTCTAATAAGACTACCATTACTGGTTTTCCATTACGGTAACCGATTGTTGATACATCACGATCTTGCCAATTCAATTCAAGTAAATGACGTCTAATAACTTGATTTAAGGCTTTTTTTACTAAATGCTTATTTTGCACTATATCATAGCTACAATGCATATAAACATCGTGGGAAATATTCGCTGGTAAACGATTTAGATTATTAAATTGAGCCAGTTTATCTGGGAACCATTGTAAGATTGCATTTCTTTTGGCAAATGATGAGCCAGTACCAATAAATCTTGGTGATTGTAATGCAAAACATAATGATGCACATAACTCTGGTGATAATGCCCAAAGAGCATCTAAATTTAAGCTAACGTTTGATTCTGGTAAGTAGAGAATACAGAATTTAATTACCGCGGCTTCAGTCGAAGCTATATGAATATCTAAAGGATCTTCTTTATTTGGGTTACAGTTATAACTTTGCAGAATATGATCTGCATTGACGTATGGAGATGTAGCAAATATTAGCGACAACCAACGTTGTAATGTTAAAAAGCGTTGTGCACCATCGAAGGAAACAACTAAATTAGGATCTTTAAACAGCATTGTGATCCCCATAGCCATTCTTGTACAAAAATAAATTGCTTTCTCTTTAGGCATATCAACCAATTGTTGTGGGCAATCAAATTCAATACCTTGAATATCCCCAAAATTGTTATCAATTTTACCAAGAATAGATAATAGCTCCGTACAAGCTAATTCATAATCTTTATTATCTATAGCTTGCTCAAATCTAAGAACATTTGGTGCTTGTTGTTCTGTCATTCCTATTCTCCTAGAAAAATTAACAAGTCCCCCACAGATCATATTCATCTGCGTGAGTAATTGTTACCGAAATAATTTGCCCAACTGCGACATTTTGCTCGGTTAAATTATCAATATAAACTACACCATCAATTTCAGGTGCATCTGCCATTGTACGACCAATAATGCCTTCATCATCAATTTCATCAATTTCATCAATGATAACAGGCAATACTTTTCCAATTTTCTGTTGTAATCGCTCTGCGGATATTTTTTGTTGCAATAACATAAAACGATGGAAACGATCTTCTTTAACTTCTTCTGGAACTTGATCTTCCATATCAGTAGCAACTGCCCCATCTACTGGGCTAAATTTAAAGCAACCTACACGATCAAGCTGTGCTTCTTGTAAGAAGTCGAGTAAAAGTTGGAAATCTTCTTCTGTTTCACCAGGAAAACCCACAATAAAAGTAGAACGCAAAGTGAGTTCAGGGCAAATTTCACGCCATTTTTTGATACGTTCCAAGGTTCTTTCAATAGAACCTGGACGTTTCATTGCTTTGAGAATTTTTGGGCTAGCGTGCTGTAACGGAATATCTAAATACGGCAAAATTTTGCCTTCAGCCATCAGTGGAATTAAATTATCTACGTGTGGATAGGGGTAAACATAATGTAAACGAACCCAAGCACCTAATGAGCCAAGTTTTTCACATAGCGTCATTAAATCATTCTTAATTGGCATTCCATTCCAAAAAACCGTTTTAGTGGCATTTTCTTTCTTTTTATCTAAACCGTAGGCGGACGTATCTTGTGAAACTACTAGAATCTCTTTTACACCCGCATCAACTAAACGTTTTGCTTCGTCTAAGACTTGTACAATCGAGCGGCTATCTAAATCCCCCCGCATTGATGGAATAATGCAAAATGTACAGCGATGATCGCAACCTTCCGAAATTTTTAAATAAGCATAATGTTTCGGCGTTAATTTAACACCTTGCTTTGGCACAAGACTAACATAAGGGTTGTATTCTGGTTTTGGCACATATTTATGGACGTGTTTCATTACCGCTTCATAACTATGTGGCCCTGTAATTTCCAATACTTTCGGGTGAACTTCTCGGATCTGATTTTCTCTTGCCCCTAAGCAACCTGTTACGATCACTTTGCCGTTGGCTTCTAAGGCTTCACCGATAGACTCTAATGACTCTTGCACCGCACTGTCGATAAAACCGCAGGTGTTCACAATCACTAAATCTGCCCCTTCATAGCTTGGAATAATGTTATAGCCATCAGAGCGAAGCTCTGTCAAAATACGTTCCGAATCCACTAAATTTTTCGGGCAACCAAGGCTAATAAAGCCAATGTTTGGTGCTGAATGCATAAATAATCTCGATAAAAATAATTAGGTAATAAAAATGAGTCTATTGTATATCAATAGGAAAAGGGGCAAATTGTACAAAAATTATTAAGAGAAAGCGATAATAAGCGGGCGGTTTATCGTAAAAATTTGCAAATTTTTGCCAAGAACCGACCGCTAGGAAGAAATTAACCTACACTGTTAAGCATTGCTAACACAATTGCGGAGGATTTTTCAGCTGCAAGTGGTAAAAATTCATCGAAAGAAAGGTGTGATTCTTTGTCTGCCACATCTGAAATCGCACGCACTACAACAAATGGCACTTGGAAAGCGTGACAAACTTGAGCAATAGATGCTGCTTCCATTTCAACTGCTGCCACAGTTGGGAAATCTTGGCGAATTTGAGCGATTTTATCCGCACCATTTACAAACAGATCACCACTACAAATTAACCCGACTACTGCATTAAAGCCTGCTTTTTGACTTTCTTTAGTCGCCAGCTCAACTAATTGTGAATTAGGCGTAAAACCTGCTGGATTTGCAGGCAGTTGCCCTTTTTCATAACCAAATGCCGTTACATCAACATCGTGGTGGCGGACATCGCTAGAAATCACAATATCTCCTACATTTAAGTTGCTATCTAATCCCCCCGCTGAGCCTGTATTGATAACCACATCAGGCTTGGTAAGCTGAATCAGTAATGTTGTACCAATCGCAGCAGCTGTTTTACCAATGCCCGATTGTAATAAGGCGATATTAGTATTATTAATTTTACCTTCATAGATTTTACAGCCTGCGATTTCGGTAATTTTAGGTTCCGCCATATAGCTAAGTAAAATTTCAACTTCCTGTGCCATCGCACCAATAATTGCTATTTTCATTGGGTTTTCTCCTGTTGTTCTTGTTGTAGTTTCTCGACTAAAAAATCTAACACTGCATAAGTGTAATCATCGTTATATAAGGTATTACGAATTAAAATATATTTTCCATTTAGTACCGCAATAGGCGTAATAGGTGGACCATATTGCACATAATGTTTTTCTGCTTGTTCAACGAGCTGTTTTACTGATTCTGAATCAAAAGTTTGGTGAAATTGTTCGATATTCAGTTGATTAGCGGTAAGCCAGCGTTTGATTGCATCATTATTTTCCACCAATTCTCTTTTATTTTTGGTATGTGCACTATCAAATAAGTATTTATCACTCAAATCTGGGCGGCCAATCGCTGTAAAAGTTGCATTCATTTGAGCAGTAAAACGAGAACCTTTTGGAAAAGCAGGTGAACGTACTAGTATCACTTTATCGCTATTACGTTTTGCATAAGCTGTTAAATAGTCATCTGCATCTAAGCAGATCTGACAGCCATATTCATAAAAATATTGGATTAACACTTTGTCTTTTGGTAACGGAATATCCAATGCTTTTTTATAGGAATAGTAGCCTTTTCCATCTTTAAAAAGCGGTTCGTTTTGCTGACTTTTTCGCAAATTACCCACAAAATCCAACCGCTTATTATTCAATGACTTATCAAAAATTCGTTGAATATCCGCTTGTAATGGCAACGCTAACCATAAGCTGAATAGGCATAATAAAGAGATTTTATATTTCATTTGGGTATCAATAATGTGGTGGTGGTGTTTCTTCCGCTTGGCTTGCGATATTACTCGGTTGCATTCCTTTAAGCTTTTCCGCCAAATGTCGTATTTGATTCTGTAATTTATCCACAGCAAATTGCTGTGTAATTAACGCTTGATTTAATTCTTCAATCGTTTGTTCCTGAAAAGCGACTTTAGTTTCAAGTTCGGTTAAATAATCCAGCACTTTTTCAAGATTTGTTGTCATATCCATCATAAAAAGGTTGTATTCAAAAAGAATACACTTTACCCTATCCCACTTTGTTTTTACACACTTTTAAAGGAAAACTTATGTTAAAAACTAAACTTTCAGCTATTGCGATTGTTGCAGGTACAATTTTTACTGCTCAAACAGCCTTAGCGAATAAAGCTGATCCTAAATTTGTTGATGAATCATCTTATGCTGTTGGCGTGTTGATGGGCAAAAACATTGAAGGCGTTATTGAATCGCAAAAAAATGTCTTTTCTTACAACCAAGAGCGTATTTTAGCGGGTGTTCAAGACACATTGAAAAAAAGCGGTAAATTAACCGATGAAGATCTTAAAAAACAGCTTGAAGCCTTAGATAAATACTTGCTTGAGCAAGAAACAAAAATCCAAGCAGAAAAAAATAAAGCGACCACAGAATCGGGCGATAAATATCGTGCAGATTATGAGAAAAAAGCAGGTGTGAAGAAAACAGAATCTGGCTTGCTATATAAAATTGAAAAAGTAGGTGAAGGCGAATCACCAAAAGCAACAGATACCGTAAAAGTTCACTACAAAGGCACATTAACAGACGGTACAGTGTTTGATAGTTCTTACGAGCGTAAAGAGCCGATTGAGTTCCAATTAAACCAACTTA
Source organism: Ursidibacter sp. B-7004-1 (assembly GCF_053654055.1). Lineage (NCBI taxonomy): Bacteria > Pseudomonadati > Pseudomonadota > Gammaproteobacteria > Pasteurellales > Pasteurellaceae > Ursidibacter > Ursidibacter sp. B-7004-1. The sequence goes on from NZ_JBSIUP010000012.1 coordinate 23,325, forward strand.
TCCCAGGTTGGATTGAAGCGATTCCAATGTTGAAAAAAGGCGGAAAAATGGAAATCGTTTTACCACCACAATTAGGTTATGGTGATCGTCAGGCAGGCAAAATTCCAGCAAATTCAACGCTGATTTTTGAAATTGAATTGCTTGATTTCAAACCAGCAAAATAAGTTTATTTCCCCCTTTTAAGTAAAGGGGGATTTCATTTTGGATATCTGTAATGAGTGCAACATTTAATCCCCTTTCTGATGAAGATCACGCTATTTTAGCGTCTTATTTCCCTGTCGTTGATGGTATTGCCGCCTTAATTGGAGAGCATTGTGAAATCGTGCTACATTCTCTAGAGTTTCTTGAACATTCGGCAATTTATATCGTCAATGGGCATAATACCGACCGTAAAATTGGTTCGCCCATTACGGATAGAGCGTTGTGGTCATTACATCATATGCAGACGGATAGTGTATCAAAACCGTATTTTACTCGAGCAAAAGGTGGTGTATTGATGAAATCGATCACCATTGCTATTCGTAATGGGAAACAGCACGTTATCGGGCTAATTTGCATCAATCTCAACTTAGATGTGCCAGTATCGCAATTTTTAAGCACTTTTGTTGCCCCACAAGATACCGATACTAGTGTGAATTTTGCTAGTTCGGTTGAAGACTTGGTAGCACAAACGATAGAAAGCACGATTGATGAAATCCAAAATGATCGCAATGTCGCCAATAACAATAAAAATCGACAAATTGTAACAACGCTATTTGAAAAAGGGATCTTTGATATTAAAGATGCGATTAACCAAGTGGCTGAACGCTTGGATATTTCTCGCCATACCGTTTATCTCTATATTCGCCAAATCAAACAGGATAACGAATAATGCACTATGTTCTTGCCATAAAAGGCAGTGTATATGGCTCGCAATCTGCCTATTTAGCTTATCAAGTTGCTAATGAATTATTAGCGGCAGATCATTCCATTTCACAAATTTTCTTTTTTCAAGATGGCGTGAGCAATGCGAATAAATGGGTTGATCCTGCCAGTGATGAAATCAATTTAGTCGAAAAATGGAAAAATTTAGCCGAAACTCACCGCTTGTCGTTACATCTTTGTATCGCAGCAGCCCAACGCCGCGGTATTGTTGAACGTAATCTTGCTGATGGTTTTGTATTGGCGGGGTTAGGTGAATTTAGCCAAGCGGTTTTAACTTCCGATCGATTACTGACTTTTTAAAATGAAAAAATATAAACTTGCGATTGTTTTTACCCAACCGCCTTTTGGCTCAAGTACCAGCCGAGAAGGGTTAGATGCATTGCTTGCTGCAAGTGCCTTTTGTGATGAAGATGAAATTGCGATTTTATTCATCTATGACGGTGTTTTCAATTTAGTGGCTCATCAGCAACCTAACCAAATTTTACAAAAAGATCATATTGCCACATTCAAATTACTTGAGCTTTACGAGCTTAGTGAATGTTTTATTTGTCAAAATTCCCTTGAAGAACGGCAATTACAGCAAGCAGAATGGGTATTAGACGAAATACATTTTGTTGAGCGACAACAGATTTTTGCTCTATTACATCAAGCGGAAAAGATACTTACTTTTTAACTTATAGGTTTAAAAATTATGCTTTATACCTTCTCAAAAGCACAATACGATCTTAATCAACTGCAAACAATCCTTTCACAAGTTCAGCCTGAAGATGCGGTTGTTTTATGGCAAGACGCTGTATTACAAGCGGTCAAATACCCCGAGATTTTTGCAACTATCACTAATCTTTTTATATTAGAGAACGATCTACAAGCAAGGGGATTAAAAACCGATTTTAACGTGATTTCCCTAAGTGAATTTGTTAGGATAAGTGAGCGATATTACCCGCAATTTGCATTATAGGTGGTGAAGATGGATTTACACGCAATTCGAGAAGATTACAGTAAACAAGCCCTTTCCCAAGCACAATGTGCAGATAATCCACTAACACAATTTCAGCAATGGCTGACAGAAGCAATCAACGCTAAAGTAAATGAACCAACCGCAATGAACGTGGCAACTGTTCAAGATAATAAACCTTCGAGCCGAATGGTATTGCTTAAAGAGCTTACCGAACAAGGCTTTGTCTTTTTTACTAACTACCAAAGCCGTAAAGGACAACAGATTAGCCAAAATCCCAATGTGGCTCTTACATTCTTTTGGCCAGAACTGGAACGTCAAGTACGGATTGAAGGTATCATTAGCCAAATTGCTGCATCCGAATCGGACGCTTATTTTCAAACTCGCCCTTATACAAGCAAAATTGGTGCTTGGGCAAGCTACCAAAGCCAACCGCTAAAAAGTAAACAAGAATTGCTTGCTAGAGCAGCAGCCTTAGCATTAAAACACCCATTATCTGTGCCACGTCCACCACATTGGGGCGGTTATTTGGTTGTTCCAAATTATGTTGAATTTTGGCAAGGTCGCCCAAGTCGCTTGCACGACCGTATTTGCTACCAACTGAAATATAATCAATGGCATAAAAGTCGATTATCGCCGTAGCTGTTATGTGTTTAAATGGTATAGTAGACAAAATTATTGTTAATGAGGAATTTAGATTAACTGCTACGATCAGTTAGAAAATTGGGCTAATTTCGCCAATTTTATGAGAATTTTATCGCAAATTAGCGGAAATTCGGGTAATCTATGCGACGTTTTGCTCTGTGCATTTTATGCAGAGTTTCCCTTTTATTTTTTAATTTCAAAACGGATCTCACTATGGATATTCGCAAAATCAAAAAACTTATCGAACTTGTTGAAGAATCAGGCATTACTGAACTAGAAGTTTCAGAAGAAGAAGGTACAGTACGCATTAGCCGAGCAGCACCTGCTGCAACACAAGCTGCTGTACAATATGTTGCAGCTCCACAAGTTGCACCTGCAACCTCAGCAATCCCTGCTATACCAGCAGCTCCTGCTCCACAAGCAACAGCTACTACGTCAGTAGCGCCTGCAGAAGTGAGTGGGCACGCAATTCTTTCACCAATGGTAGGTACTTTCTACCGTAGTCCAAGCCCAGATGCAGCACCATTTGTTGAAGTGGGTAAGACAGTAAAAGCTGGTGATACACTTTGTATTGTTGAAGCAATGAAAATGATGAACCGCATCGAATCAGATAAAGCAGGGGTAGTAAAAGCTATCTTAGTAAATGATGGCGAAGCCGTTGAATTTGATCAAAAACTTTTCATTATTGAATAATTCATTTCTCTCAAGCGGTGAGATCTTGCATTTTTTTCGCAAAATATAACCGCTTGTCATTTTAAGGAAAAATGCCAATGTTAGAAAAAGTTGTCATTGCAAATCGTGGTGAAATAGCGTTACGCATTTTACGCGCGTGTAAAGAACTCGGTATCAAAACGGTAGCAGTTCACTCTACGGCAGATCGTGAACTAAAACACGTTCTTCTTGCAGACGAAACTATTTGTATTGGGCCAGCACCATCAACCAAAAGCTATTTAAACATTCCTGCGATTATTGCTGCAGCAGAAGTTACTGGAGCTGATGCAATCCACCCGGGTTACGGTTTTTTATCTGAAAATGCTAATTTTGCAGAACAAGTAGAAATGTCAGGTTTTACTTTTATCGGCCCAACAGCAGATGTTATTCGTCTAATGGGAGATAAAGTTTCTGCGATCAACGCAATGAAAAAAGCAGGAGTACCTTGTGTACCAGGTTCTGGTGGCCCGATTGGAAATGATGTGCAGAAGAATAAAGAAATCGCCCAAAAAATTGGCTATCCTGTGATTATTAAAGCCTCTGGTGGTGGCGGTGGTCGTGGAATGCGAGTGGTTCATCACGAGAAAGATTTGGAAGAATCTATTGCGATGACAAAAGCAGAAGCGAAAGCTGCATTTAATAACGATATGGTTTATATGGAAAAATACCTAGAAAATCCACGCCATATTGAAATCCAAGTACTTGCAGATACACACGGAAATGCTGTGTATTTAGCAGAACGTGATTGTTCAATGCAACGTCGCCATCAAAAAGTCGTTGAAGAAGCTCCAGCACCAGGTATTACTGAAGAATTACGCAAATTTATCGGTGAGCGTTGTGCCAATGCGTGTATTGAAATTGGCTATCGTGGAGCAGGTACTTTTGAATTCTTATATGAGAATGGTGAGTTTTATTTCATCGAAATGAATACTCGTTTACAAGTAGAACATCCTGTTACAGAAATGATTACAGGTATCGACTTGGTAAAAGAACAACTTCGTGTTGCTGCTGGCTTACCTATTTCAGTTAAACAAGAAGATATTAAAGTGCGTGGACACGCGATTGAGTGCCGTATCAATGCAGAAGATCCAAATACATTTTTACCTTCACCAGGTAAAATCACGCGTTTACATATCCCTGGTGGTTTAGGTGTGCGTTGGGATTCACATATTTACGCAGGTTATTCTGTTCCACCACATTATGACTCAATGATTGGTAAATTGATTACCTACGCTGAAAACCGAGATATTGCGATTCGCCGTATGGAGAATGCATTATCAGAAACTATTATTGAAGGCATTAAAACGAATATCCCACTTCATCAGCAAATTTTATCTGATGAGAACTTCCGTAAAGGTGGTACTAATATCCACTATTTAGAGAAGAAACTAGGGTTGAAATAGTTTAATTTCGATAGAAGTGCTTAAAAAGAGTTCCAAATATTGAGTATATAGAACAAAAATTAAAATAGCCCTTACTTATTTCGTAAGTCAGGGCTATTTTATGAATAGCGTAATGGACTAACAACACGGACAAGCAGGTTTTTCTTCCACTCTTAATCCGTAGGTTGAGAATTTGCCTAAGACGATTTTAATTTCTTCATCGGAAAGCACTGGAACATCAGGTGTAGTAGCAAGAAGTTTAAGGTAGAGCGTAGCTAAAACTTCGATTTCGTGAGCAACCCAAAGTGCCTTCTCTAAATTCACATCTGCAGCAATCATTCCGTGATGTTGCAATAGAATGGCTTTACTTTCTTTGAATCCTTCCTTGACATATTCTGCTAACTGCCAAGTACCAAATGTAGCGTAAGGTACGCAAGGGACTTTATTTGTGCCTGTTACTGCAATCATATAGTGAATTGCAGGGATTGATTTATTTAAAATAGACACGCCTGTGCAGTGGATTGCGTGGTTGTGTACGACAGCATTCAGTTCGGGGCGAACTTGATAAACCGCTTGATGAAATTGCCACTCACTTGACGGCACTTTACCTTGTTCAAAATGCCCATCTTTATCCACATAAACAATATCATCTTCTGTCATTTTTTCATAAGGCATACCTGAAGGGGTTATCAACATTCCATCTTGATAACGAACACTAATATTGCCAGCAGTGCCTTGATTTAACCCTAAGCGAGTCATTTCAAGGCAAGTATCAATAATCTTACGAGAGAGTTCTTTGCGGTTCATTTTTATTTCTCCTATAAATATGTTTTAAATTTATACAATTTGATGATTTGGGCAAACAACGCCCCTTCAAAGTACCAGCAGTCCTTCGAAAATCATCAGTATCAATACATAGCGTTATGCTGTTGGGGTAACCCCTTTTTTCACAATAAGGTTGCCATATTTAGCTAATTCGCCGGTAATCACGACGGCATAAGCGTTTTTTGCTCGTTCATAAAAGGCGAAACGTTCAACACGTTCTACGCTAGGGGCTGTACCATTTACGCTACGGATGGCGTTGAGATAGCGTTGCTCAACACAAGGGTCTAATGAATCGCCTAATACAGCAGACATCATTGCTAAAGGACATTCGACATATTGGTCGAATTCAAAAAGTGGAGTGATTGCTTCAAGTAATGTTGCAATCGTAAGCCCATCTGCTCTAATTACGTTATGATGTAATTGATGAGCGGGAAAATGTGCATCGGCAAAAACTAATTCATCACCGTGTCCCATTTCTGCCAAAGTCTTTAATAAGACGGGGGAAATTGCTGGGTGAATACCTTTTAACATTGATAACTCCTCTTATAAGCGGTCTGTTTTCTATATTTTTTTGCAAAAAATTATGCTTATTTAACCGCTTATTTGTTGATAAATAAGACTATTACTAGAAGGCTCAACACGTTTTACTTGTGGTTTCATTTGTTGTTGTGCTTCGTCAATGCTGTTAAAAACACCTGCACCCGTGAAGGTAAACATTGATGCACCTAATACCGTGGTTTCTGAAAAATCGACCACGTCAATCGGGCGGTTTAATACATCGGCTCGGATTTGGTTCCATAAACGATTTTTCGAACCTCCTCCAACACAAATTAGACTTTCTGCATCAAAATTGCCCACTTCTTGTAATAGCGATAATCCAGCTTTTAAACGGTAAGCCATATATTCCAAGCCAGCTCGGTAAATTTCACCGCGTTCCGTATGCATAGATAAGCCTGAGATAGAGCCAGTTTGTGCTGTGGTACCGTCAAAATTCCCACTTAACCGAACGCCATTGGCACCTGCTGGAACGGTTTCAGCAGATTCGATCATTGTGGCGTAATAGTGTTCTGTGCCAACGACATCACTGAAGAAACGTTTCCCTAACCACTCCATCACCCCTGATGCAACCCATTGCACACCAGGGTTATAGCTATTTGCTTGGCTATCAAATTCAATGGTTAATCCCTGTTGTGCAAACGTCCATTCAGGTTTTGCTTGTTGAGTGCGAGCCATTAAAATTTCCCAAGTACCAGAACTTAATACAGGTTGATTAAATCCTGCTCCTGAGCCGAAAATGGCGAATTGGGTATCGTGTCCGCAAGAGATGACTGGAATTTGTTGTGATAAGCCTAGTTGAGCCATAATTTCTGGCTTTAACGTACCGACTACTTCGCCAGCTGCTTTCATCGGTGGAAAATGTTGTTCATTTAATCCCAGTAGCGAGAGTACTTCGCTATCCCAAGTATCGTTTTCGATGTTGGTCATCATTGATGTCCCAGCCATTGTGCGATCGGTACTCATCACCCCAGTTAAACGGTAAGTTAAGATAGAGGAAATAAATAAGAATTTATCGGTTTTGGCAAAGAGTTCAGGTTTATTCTGTTTTAACCAAAGTAGTTTAAACAGGGTATTAAAGCTGTAATGTCCAACACCGTTACGCTGGAAGAGGGCTTTTACATCTATCAATTCATCAAGGCTATTCATTACAGGAAGCGTTCTCGGGCATTTCCAAGAAATAATAGGATAAAGTGCTTCACCATTGTGATCGAAAATAGTGCCATCAACACCAAAGGTTGTGACAGAAATCCCGACAATATCCTGTTTTTGAGCATCGGTGAGCTGTGCTAAGGTTTTTTCCGCACAGATCATCAACTTAGACCAAATCTCTTCAATATCCCAAATATGATAATCCGCAGATTCTGCTCCTGCTTGGGTGTTATTCGCAATATGGTGTAATGCCAGTAATTTGCCTTGCGAATCAATCGCCACAGTGCGTAAATTGGTCGCCCCACAATCGAAGATGAATGCAATTGCCATTGTGTTCTCCTTGCGTATAAAAGGCTTCCCCCCATAATGAAGGGGGAAGCGTTATGATCATCTATAAAGCGGTCCAAAGTTGGCACAAGCACGATAATCTTGCCCTTCTTTATCCTGACCGAAAGCATTCCAAGCACTTGGACGGAAGACATCTTTGTCCGCCACATTATGCATACAAACAGGAATGCGTAGCATAGATGCTAGGGTGATTAAATCCGCCCCAACGTGGCCATAGGTTGCAACACAGTGGTTGGCTCCCCAATTTGCCATTACTGAATACACGTCTGCAAATGCACCAGTACCTGTCAAGCGTGGTACAAACCAAGTAGTCGGCCAAGTTTCATTGGTACGTTTATTGAGAATATCGTGTACATTTTCAGGAAGATCGATTGACCAGCCTTCAGCAATTTGTAATACCGGCCCAACGCCTTTGACTAGGTTGATACGGTGCATTGTGAATGGCATTCCGCCACGAGTGAGATATTGTGAAGATAAACCGCCGCCACGGAAGTACTCATAAACCGCAGGACACCAACGGGTATTTTCTAGGCAACGTTTACCATCTTCTTCGGTCACTTCCCACGCAGGTTTAATCACTGGATTACCGTTTTGGTCAGTATGTTGCCCTGTACCATCAAGAGCGGCAGAGCCTGAGTTAATCAAGTGAATAAAACCGCTTTCAGGACGGAAACCGGTTACACGCTCTACGGAATCTGGGCTCCAGTAAGTTCTAACATCAGCAAAAATTTGAGCTTGTCCTGTGAGCAAGTGACCAAACAGCATATTCACTGCATTTAATGAGTCATTTTCTGTGGCAAGAATATAAGGTGGTCGAATACCGTTCCAGTCATAAGTCGAATTGAGCATTGCTTCCATAAAGTCACCGTTAGGGCTATGGTCTGTCCAATGACGTTGTCCTTGGAAACCTGCAGCAATGGCGTTATGACCCAAAGCTTCTTCGCCAAAGTTTAACTCGGCTAATTTCGGATTACCGACCATTAAATCGCGAGTGATGATCATCATTTTCACCACTGTTTCCCAAAGTTTTGCTTTCTCTTCGGCATTCATTTGATTTTCGGTAGCATTAACGTCAATGCCTTCTTTGCAGTATTGTTTTACCCAGCCGAGTGCGAGTTCAACCTCTTCTTTGTCATAGATACCACGTTCCATACGGCGAGTTAATTCGGACATATCCACGTATTCATTACGCATACCTAAATAATCTTGGAAGAATTCCTGATTAACGATAGAACCTGCGATCCCCATTGATACCGCACCAATCGCAAGATAAGACTTACCACGCAAGGTTGCGACCGCAAGACCAGCACGAGCAAAGCGGAGTAATTTTTCACGCACATCGCTAGGAATAGACTGATCGCCTGCTTCTTGTACTTCAGTACCATAAATTGAGAACGCAGGTAATCCCATTTGAGTGTGTCCTGCTAGCGCGGCGGCTAAATAAACAGCACCTGGACGTTCTGTACCGTTAAATCCCCAAATTGCTTTTGGCATATGTGGATCCATATCAATGGTTTCTGAACCATAGCACCAACAAGGTGTAACGGTAATGACCACACCGACATTTTCACGTTTGAATTTTTCAGCACAGGCTGCGGCTTCAGCAACGCCACCGATACAGCTATCAGCAATAACACATTCGACAAAATCACCATTGGTGTGGCGAATTTCACTGGTTAGTAAGTTGGCAACGGCTTTTGCCATATTCATTGTTTGATCTTCTAACGATTCACGCACGCCCAAACGACGACCATCGATAGTTGGACGAATACCAATTTTTACGGGTGTAGATTTAAGTTGAGTCATAATAGAGTCCCCTGTTACGTTGAAGTACGATGTGCCTATTGTGCAACTTAGCGTGAAATTTTTAATGGTGGGCTTATGTTTTTGTGAGCCGTATCACAAAAAAAGCGAGATAAGCGGTGGGATAAGGCTATTTTTTTGCAAAAAATACGCCCGATTTGACCGCTATTTTGTCAAATCGGGCAATGGATAAACGTAATAGTTATCTTGATTAAGTCGTAATTAAAATATGGTGTTCCTGACAATATTGCTCAATCAAAGTAGGTGGGTATTGGTTTGTAAACAAAATATCCACATCGGATAAATCACAAAGTTTGATTAAATCTTTCCGATCAAATTTGCTGTTATCGGCAAATAAGAAAATTTGCTTACTGACAGACAGCATTTTACGTTTTAATACCGCATTCATTTCATTGGATTCCCATACTGCTCCATCTGCAATGCCTGTACAAGAAAAAATGGCAATATCAATATGCAAACGAGAAAGAATATGCCCAGAAAGTGAACCGTAGAAAGCGTCATATTTGGCAGAATAAGTGCCTCCTGTGGCGATCACTTCAATGCAGGGTTTATTGGCTAATGCTCGGATATTGTGCATTGAACTAGTAATTACAGTGCAAGGCACATCGGGTAAGATTTGTGCAAAGTTCCAACTGCTTGAGCTAGCATCTAAACCAATCACCGCCCCTTCAAAAAAATGCTCTAACGCCTTTTCTGCAATAGATTTTTTCGCATCGCTATTGATCCGCTGTCTTACCTGAAACGATCGACCGATATCTCGATTTTTATTACTTACCGCTCCGCCGTGAGTTCGGTGTAGGCGATTTTGCTGTGCCAATTGGTTTAAATCTCGGCGAATAGTTTCGACAGAAACATTGAATTTAACCGATAGCTCTTGCACACTCACTTCTTCATATTTTTCCAAGTACGCTAAAATTTCAGAATGCCGAATTTTCATTGACCTAAACTCCGTGGTGATATGTATTGAAAACGTAAATTTTAAGATAAATTGCTAAAAAAAGAATATACTTTAGGCACAATTTGTATGAACTGGGAGCTAGATCACAGTTTCACTCATTGTTAGCTATTTTGACTTTTTAAATTGACAGGAGATTTTATGGATATTCATAAACTCATTGATGCTTTGGGTTCAAAGCAGAACATTAGCGTAGTTGATGCGTGTTTAACTCGTTTGAGAATTGCATTGAAAGATAAAGGATTAGTGAATAAAACCGCATTGGCTGATCTTGGTATTTTAGATGTGGTGGATGTATCCAATGGATTACAGCTAATTCTAGGCACAAAAGCACAACAATATCGTGAAGAGTTGAATGCAGTGCTGAAATAAGCCGATTAACACAAGCATAGCCTTGTATCTGTTCAACGCAGAAACAAGGCTATTTTTTATGGTGATTTACAAGGAGTGCAGTGAGTAAAAGCGTTTCTAAGCGGCTAGATTTGGCGGATTTTTTACCAATTATTCACTCATTTCCCACTTTGCAAATTCCGCATATTCCAGTAATTCTGGAAACTGTTTTATCCATTTTTGCCATTGGATTTTATCGACTTCAAGGGTGATTAAGCGATCGCCAAATTCGTTAAATTTTTCGTGTTGAATACAATTTTGTTGGCGGAATTGTGTGTAAATATGCCCAGCTGTTATGGGGAGCAAAACTTGTTCTGAAACTAACTCATTTTTTAGTCTGATTCGCATTGCTTCAAACAGCAGTTCAATACCTTGCTGATTTTCCGCAGATAAATAGACGGCTATCGGTTTTCCATCATCTTGATATTCAATATGCGGTTCAATACCAGCTAATTTATCGACCTTGTTGAACACCAATAAGGTTGGAATATCAAGGGCGTTAATTTCATCAAGCACTTGATTAACCGCATCAATATTCTCATTTTTTCGCTCATCGGCAGCATCAATAACGTGAAGTAGCAGCGTTGCCTCAGTGGTTTCTTGTAGGGTCGATTTGAATGCAGAAACTAAATCGTGCGGCAAAAAACGAATAAAACCAACGGTATCCGCTAGAATGGTGGTGCCGACATCTTTTACTTCAATTCGGCGTAATGTGGGATCAAGGGTGGCAAAAAGTTGATCGGCAGCATAAACGCCCGCATTGGTTATTGCGTTAAAGAGAGTTGATTTTCCTGCATTGGTATAGCCGACTAAAGAAACAGTCGGAATATCTGCTTTTTGGCGAGTTTTACGATTTTGGTTACGTTGCTTGCTAACTTTTTCCAAACGGTTTTGTAGCTGCTGAATGCGTACTTTAATTAAACGTCGATCGGTTTCAAGCTGAGTTTCCCCTGGCCCACGCAAGCCAACTGCACCGCCTTTTTGCTGATCTTGATTGCCTAAACGGCGTACTAAGCGGGTCGATAAATGACGTAATTGTGCAAGTTCAACTTGGAGTTTCCCTTCGTGCGATCTTGCTCGTTGTGCGAAAATATCTAAAATCAATCCGGTGCGATCCACAACTCGACAGTCACAGAGTGATTGTAAATTCCTTGTTTGTGCAGGGCTTAATTGATGATTCACCAAAACCACCGTTGCACCAAATTGTGTTACTGCATCAGCAATCTCTTGAGCTTTTCCCTGACCTACATAGTATTTGATATGAGGTGCGGAGCGAGATGTGGTTAATGTCGCTACAATTTCAACACCAGCAGATTCAGCTAAAGTTTGAAATTCCAGTAAATTTTCGGTGTCTTTGGTTTGGGAAAGGTAGAGGTGAACTAAAATCGCTCGTTCTTTCGTTTGAGCTTCTTTTGGAGTTGTTGGATTATCTGATATTTCGGTTTGTGCCACTGGCAACAAATCGCCAAACGCAGAAGTTTCCACGTTTGGCTCCGAGTAAAAAGGTAACGTAGTAATGTTGAATTATTCCGCTTTCTCAGCGACTTCGGCAACAGGTTGTTGTGCTTGTGCTGAGTTATTGTTGTTATGAGCAATCGCTCTTGCTGGTACGATAGTTGAAATCGCGTGTTTATAAACCATTTGGCTTACTGTGTTTTTTAATAAAATTACAAATTGGTCGAAAGACTCGATTTGACCTTGTAATTTAATTCCATTGACTAAGTAAATAGACACAGGAATGCGTTCACGACGTAGTGCATTTAAGTATGGATCTTGGAGTGATTGACCTTTTGCCATTGTGTAGTCCCTTCTAGTTATTGTTTTATCGTTGTTTATTGCCGAAGGCAAACCAATCTTATCATAAATTATTTCGCTTTTGCTCCAATTTTTCGATCATTTTTATATAAGCCCCTTGCGGATCCAAGCTATCAAGCCACTCGACCTCACTTGTCCAACCTCTTAACCAAGTAATTTGACGCTTAGCTAATTGACGTGTCGCACAGATGCCTTTGTAAATAGCTTCATCTAAGCTAATTTCGCCTGCTAAATATTCCCACATTTGGCGATAACCGACACAACGAATGGAAGGCAAATCAGGGTGAAGATCTGGACGCTTAAATAGGCGTTGTACTTCTTGCTCAAAACCTAGTTCAATCATTTTATGGAAACGCTGTTCAATACGCTGGTGTAAAACACTTCGCTCTTGGGGAGCGATAGCAAATTGCAGAATATCGTAAGGAATGCTTTCCCCTTGCTGTGCAGTTAGTTCCGTCATTGTTTTTCCTGAAAGATAAAACACTTCTAATGCTCGATTGATTCGCTGACTGTCATTGGGATTGATGCGTTGTGCAGAAATAGGATCAATGTTGAGTAGCTCTTGATGCAAGGTATCCCAGCCAAACTGTGCCGCTTTTGCTTCAATCTCAGCACGAATGTCAGCATCAGCTGAAGGCAAAGGCGATAAGCCTTCTAACAGCCCCTTATAGTAGAGCATAGTGCCACCGACTAATAATGGGATTTTTCCTTGAGCGGTAATTTCAGCCATTTCTCGCAGTGCATCTTCACGAAAGTTTGCTACGGAATAGCTTTCGGCAGGATCGAGAATATCAATCAAACGATGTGGAGCCAGTTGCAATTCAGCTTGGCTTGGTTTGGCAGTGCCAATATCCATTCCTTTATAAATTAATGCTGAATCGACACTAATCACTTCAACTGGTAAGGTTTGGCGGAGCTGAATCGCCAGATCCGTTTTACCTGAAGCGGTAGGTCCCATTAAAAAAATCGCAAGTGGTTTTGACATAGCTGAATGAAATAAAATAATAAGCGGTGAGATTTTACCGAAAATTTGCAAAAAATTCAGCAAATCCTACCGCTTGTGAAGCAGAAAGCCCTGTAAAAATAGGAATAAAAGTATAGGAGACGAGATTTGATCTAGTGATTTGGATTATGAGGATGCATATTTATAACATCTCATTCTTTATAATCCTCTTTATTCAGATTGTATTTATTCATTCTTAAATATAATTTCTTTCTAGGAATTTGTAGGTATGTTGCTGCATCATTTATTTTACCTTGGAATCTATCTAGTACATTGATAATAATATTTTTTTCATATTCTTCCACAAGATCATCTAAAGATAATTCATTTCCATCTTCAGCCTGATAGTATAAATTATCATTAGATATAACAACACCGACAGCATATAATTCAGCCATATTGATTAATTGGTTTATGTTGCCTTGCCATTGCCTTGATAATAATCCCTTCACATAGTTATCTGATATATTTGGTTTTTTCTTGTTCAAATTATCACAAGTTATGGATACAAAATGTCGGAATAGTAACTCTATATCATTTCCTCTGTAAGATAAGGGAACACATTCTACTTGAGTTAGTGAAAATATATAAAAAAGTTCAGGTAGTAGCCCAAATTTCTGTAATAATTCTTGAGGTGAATATTGGCTAATGCCTACCAATCTCATAGCTCCACTCTTATTTTTAATGGTGTTAGCTAGTTTTTTCTGAGATTTTATTGTCAGAAATTCAATGTTTTTAATAATAACAAATGAGTTTTCATTATTGAAATCTCCGTCTAAGATATTATCAAAGTCATCTATATCAAATTCAGAAAATAGCTCGATAAATTTCTTGTTTGGGAATTTATCTTTACATAAATCATATAAATAATTTGCAGATAATGTTCTTCCTGTTCCATCTTCTCCAAATATAAATATGGATAAATCGGTTTCTGATAATTTATATAATCTATCTCTTAATTGTTTAATCCATTGGCTCTTACCAATAAATGCACTTTCTAACTTTTCTTTTTTATTTAATTTTCTACTAAGATGATTCTCTCGTATTTCCAATGCAAGCTCAATTTGCTTAAGAAGATCTTCTGGATAAATTGGCTTCTCTATAAAATAAAATGCTCCTTTTTGCATTGCTTTTATCGCCATTGGAACATCGCCGTGTCCAGTGATAAAAATAACTGGTAAATGGCAATCCTTTTTCTGAATTTCGGTAAGCAAGTCCCAGCCACTCAACTCTGGCATATAAATATCGCTAACAATAATGCCATTCCAATTTTCATCTATCAAGTTTATCGCTTGTACAGGATTGCTAGATATTATTGGAGAATATCCTTCTAATTCCAGCAAATCTTTATATGCTATTAGTACATCTTCATCATCATCAATTAATAATACGTTACCTTTACTCATCATCATTCTCTATAGGAAAAGTTAATATAACAACTGCATTTTTATTTATTGTAGATGCAAAGGATAAATGTCCATTAAGCCTTTCAATAATCATTTTGCAAATAGTGATCCCTAAACCCAACCCTATATCTTTACTGGTATAGAATGGCTCAGATATTCTATCAAATTTATCAATGTCCCACCCACAACCATTGTCGCTTATAATAATCTGAATTTCATTTATATTTTCTATAATATCTATATTAATAGCTGCCTCACCTTTGGTCGCCTCTATTGAGTTAGTGAAAATATTTATAAAAACTTGTTCCAAAAGTATATTGTTTCCTAGAATATGACTATTACCATTGACAAATACTTCTAACCTCTTTGATGTATTTACGCTCTCTAATATTTCCCAAGCATTATATATAACAGTTCTAATATCTACATTCTCAGACAGATTATGTTCTTCTATCTTGCGTGTGAAATGCCTTAACCCTTTTATAATTTTTGTTATTCTGATAATTAGTTGCTCAATCTTATTTACTACTTCTAAGGAGTTATTGTCACAACTCTGTTTCAATATTCTTTTTAAGTTAAATAGATAGATTGTTATTGCATTCAATGGTTGATTTATTTCGTGGGATAACATAGTCATTGTTTGACCAACAACGGCTAATTTAGAAGTTTGAATTAGCTCATCTTGGGTTTTTCTTAGATTTCTCTCTATATCAATTTTTTCTTGTGTTATTTTAATATATTTTTTTAGAAATTTTGATATCTGAGATATTTCATCTCCACCATTAACATCTAAATCAATGTTGTTTTTTCCGTTATTTAATTCAGATATATTGTTAATTAGCTGTGAAAATCTATCTGTCACTCTTTTTCGTATGTATAGGCTATTTATAATAAATATGGCAAAACAAGAAATAGAAATAAAAAATAATAATATTATTCCACTGTTTCTTGTTTCTGTTTTTAGCGTTATGTTTAAGGTATTAAATTTATCTTTATAATCATTTAGGTGTTGATTAATAATCTTTTTGCTTTCTTCAATGACTATATTTTTCCTTGCTAGTACATCAGCATATAGTTTATCATTCTCAATAATTATGTCTATTATATTTCTTAATTCATTATCTGCAAAATCGTATAAAGATAGCACCATTTTATTCAAGGTCAAGATACTTAATTTGTTAGAATTAATGGATTTAACTTCCTCATTTAGTTTGGCTGCTAGCTGAATAAAATCAGAATAATTACTACCTGTGCTAATTTCGTTTAGATCGTATATAAATTGCATCAACTCATTTCTTATTTGTTCTTTTAAGATAGATAAATGATAGATTAGATTAAATTCTTCCTGTATCTCATTACTAACATCATCATTATTATGTAAACTATTTATACTATTTTGTTGCCAGTGTAATTCATTAAAAAATGCAATGGTTTCACTATTGAAATCATCATTTACCCATTGGATTCTAGTTAATAGCTCTTGCTTTTTCTTCTCAATTAGAAGGTTTCTATCAATAATATAGTCTAGTTTTGAAATTAACTCTGATAATTCATATAGGTTGTCTTCTAAGTTTATACCCTTATCTAAAATCAATCTACGATTAGATTCCTCTATTTCTGATAATTGAGAATGTAGTTGTTTTATCATAGATTTGGCAGTGTAGTTATTTTTACTAGCTGTTAACTTATTCAAATCAACAATAAATCTAGAGATATCTTCTTCCAATTTAATTATCGCATTGGTTTTAGGGAAATAATCATCTAAGATATAACTTACTTGCTTAGTTTGGCTATACCAAGAAATTAAACTAATTGCTCCCATCATTAAAATTATCATTACACCAAATAGAAATGATAACTTTAGTGTTCTAGCTACTCCGATATTTCTAATCATTCTATATTCTCTAAAAGATCAAGTGCCTTATTTATTTTTGTCTGGAAGAAAGATTCCCATAATTTTTCTTGCTGATGCAGAAATGCTTTATCCTCTTTTAATTTAGTTAAGAATACAATATCTTTTGACTTTTCTTCAGATATGGGAATCATTGTTATTAAATTTCGGATTTCATTTAGTCTCCTTTTTTTCTCTGCTTCTTTTTTATTGATTAATTTCCATATTTGTTTGAGTTGTCCTAACCTAAATGTTATGGATACATCAAATAACTTTTGAATTAGGAACTCTCTATGATGGAGTAAATCATAATCTAACTTTGATTGATTAAATAGATGTTGTTGATGAGCATAGAGCGGACTTTTGCTGTCTATTTCATTTAATGGAAACTTATCCATATTAGCTTTTGTTAGTAGCTCTTGTCCGTTATTACTCAACAAGAATGAGATAAATTTAATTGCCTCTTTTTTATTTTTACTATTTTTGTGAATCGCAATAAAAGTAGGAGACATAATATTTTGAGGAAAATAACTGAATCCTAAATTGCTATCTGACAGTACGTTATTGGCATAACTGTCAATAGTAATTCCTGCTGTGGATACCCCCATCTGTACTTTATCGATTACACTAAAACTTCTTGATGAAATTAAAGATAAATTTCCCGATAATGTTAATAAATTTTTCCAGCCATTATCCCACCCTCTTTGTTGGAAAAGCATTTCTAAAATTATCGAATGTGTACCTGAGCGAGAAGGGGAACTCATTACCAAATTATTGGCATATTTAGCATCAAATAAATCTTCCCAATCTTTGGGCGGATACAATCCCATCGTAGTTAAATTTTTCTTATTAAATAAAATACCATATCCTGAAAAAGCAATCGCAGTTACCGATTTATTCAGACTTGATGGTACAAATCTTTCACTTCTTAGGTCATTGGGTAGAGGATACAGTAACTCTTTATCTATAAGATGTTTAAATAGTATGGGAGATGAGCTTAATACAATATCAATATCTTCTACATCGTGTCTAAACACTAGTCTTTCTAGTGATGATGAAGTTCTATTAATAATCCTGATACTCTGTTTGGGCTCTATTTTTTTCCAATATTCAATAAGATGATGTGTTGATTCTGGTGAGAATGTTGTGCCGATTACTAGTTGCTCGGCATAAGTAAATCTAAAGGTCACTATAAATAGTATTAGCCATAGTATTTTCATTATATACCCTCAATATATTTTGTGATATTGATCACATATTTTAAAAAAATTATATCTTTACTATTAACCATATTGTTCCAAGAATACCCAATTTATCTGTTATATAATAGATTTAATGTTATAAAGTTTATTTATGTGTCATAACTGACACATTTATTTTTGTCTATGGGTGATATTTAACTCATTTTCCCTAATTTTATTTTCATTGGTAATTATAATACTATATCTTAGCAACCTAAATTTCTTAGGTAAATCAACAAATAATATCATTATTTTCACAAGAGGATCATTATATGCTCTCTTTCTTACAATCAAAACCGGGTACTCCAATACCCGAACAAGAAATACGTGAACGTTATAATCGTTTAAGATGGCACGCACTGTTTGGCATATTTATAGGCTATGTTGCTTATTATATTTTGCGTAATAATTTCCTGTTATCATCTCCTGAACTCATCAGTGATTTTGGATTCACGAAAAAAGATATTGGCTTTATTTCTGGCACAATGTTGATTGTGTATGGTATTAGTAAAGGTGTTATGTCCGCTTTGGCAGATAAATCCAATCCAAAACATTTTATGATATTTGGATTGGTGATGTCAGCTGTAGTTAATTTATTAATGGGCTTTACAGCTTCATTTTGGATATTTCTGTTTTTATGTGTAATGAATGGAATATTCCAAGGTATGGGAGCTGGTCCTGCTTATGTTGTATTAGCGAGCTGGTTCCCTAGAAAGTCACGTGGAGTAACTACTGCTATTTTTAATATTTCTCACAATGTTGGTGGAGGATTAGTCGCCCCTATCGCTGGTGCAAGTATTGCTTGGCTTGGTCAGGAACATTGGCAATCAGCACATTTTATTGTACCTGCTGCAATTGCGGCTGTGATTGCTATCATTTTTTACATTTTTGGTGCTGGTCGTACATATAATGAAGGTCTTCCGCCAATGGGGAAAATTCTGCAAAATGAAAACGAAGAACTTATTGTTACCAAAGATGAAAATATTGAGCTAACAACTTGGCAGATCTTTACCCAATACATTGTAAAAGATATTAATGTATGGTTTGTATCGTTTATTGATGTATTTACTTATATGATCCGTTTCGGTGTATTGACTTGGTTACCTTTATATCTTCTTGAAACTAAAGGTTTTTCTAAAGGGCAAATGTCAGCTGCATTTGCTATTTTTGAATGGGCAGCGATTCCATCTACGTTACTAGCAGGGTGGGTTACTGATACCTATTTCAAAGGAAAACGTATGCCATTAGCCATTATTACGTTAGTCGGTGTTGGACTCGCAATGTTTGCTTATTGGGGCGGGCAAGATCTTCTTACCGTTACAATTGGTGCAGGTGTGATAGGTTGCTTAATTTATGTTCCAATGTTCCTTTCGTCACTCCAAACAATTGAGTTAGTTCCTTCATTCGCAGCAGGATCAGCTACGGGGCTTAGAGGATTGTTAAGTTATATCCTAGGTAGTTTCTCTGGAACGGCATTATTTGGGATTTTAGCAGAACGCTTTGGTTGGGATGCTGGTTTCTACTTATTACTATTTGCGGTAGTCGCTTGTATTTTCTGCTGTTATATGACCCATCGAGGCGTGGTGAAATTAGAAAAAGCAAAACTTAAATAGTTAATCCTACAAAGTGTTAAAGTGCTTAGTACAATAAGCATCAACCTTTAACCTTATATCGTAAGCAATGTGAATACAACTGTACTCACATTGCTTTTTCAATTTCTAGTTAAATAAAAAAGTTGCTAGCAATTTCGTCACTGCTAGCAACTATTTAATTCAATAGACTAAAAATTGGTTTAGTATTGAGATACTAATTAGCCTAATTTTTTGATTTGAGCAACTAATTTAGATTTGTGGTTAGCTGCTTTGTTAGCGTGGATTAAGCCTTTAGATGCCATACGATCCACTACTTTTTGCATTTCAACGAAAGCTGCTTCTGAAGCTGCTTTATCGCCAGTTGCTACTGCTGCGTAAACTTTTTTGATGAATGTACGCATCATTGAGCGTTGGCTTGCGTTGTGTTGGCGACGTTTTTCAGATTGAATCGCGCGTTTTTTTGCTGACTTGATATTAGCCAAGGTCAAACTCCTAAAAATATCTGTGTAAAAATAAAAAACATAAAAAGAGAATAACCTAACTTTTTATGTGCTATCGATAGTTTAAAGATTCATTTTCAACGAGACACGTGCTTGAAAATAACATCGTTTCACGCAAGAACAGTTCTTGTGTAAAAGATAGAGAGCGATTTTATCAGTTTTTTTCTGATTTTCCTACAACAAACTGCTAAAATTCCGATCAATTTTCAATGAGTAAAGAGAAAGCTTGTGAGTAAGAAGTTATTAAGATCGGGGATCATTGTCAGTTTTATGACCCTTATTTCTCGTGTGTTGGGGCTAGTTCGAGATGTGGTTGTTGCCAATTTGCTTGGTACTGGCGTGGCGGCAGATGTATTTTTATTTGCCAACCGTATTCCCAATTTTTTACGCCGATTATTTGCGGAAGGGGCATTTTCTAAAGCTTTTGTGCCGGTATTGGCAGAATATAATGCCGATAATGATCCGCATAAAACCCGAGAGTTTATTGCCAAAGTGTCTGGCACATTAGGCGGATTAGTTTCAATTGTCACTTTGGTGGCAATGGTTGCCTCGCCCGTTGTTGCTGCATTATTTGGTACAGGCTGGTTTATTGACTGGCTACAAGATGGCCCGAGTGCAGAAAAATTTACCCAAGCATCGCTATTATTAAAAATTACGTTTCCTTATTTATGGTTTATTACTTTTGTAGCCTTGGCTGGTGCAGTGTTGAATACCTTAGGTAAGTTCGGCGTAATGGCGTTTTCCCCCGTATTATTGAATGTCGCTATTATTGCTGTAGCCATTTGGGCATCGCCCTATTTTGAATCTGCCGACGTGGCATTGGCTTGGGGGGTATTTTTAGGTGGATTACTTCAATTCTTATTCCAATTACCTTTCTTAAAAAAAGAAGGCCTATTAGTTAAACCACAATGGGCGTGGCACGATGAAGGCGTAAAAAAAGTTCGCACATTGATGATTCCTGCACTGTTCGGTGTATCGGTTACACAGCTCAATTTACTCTTAAATCAAGTGATTGCCAGTTTTTTAGTTACAGGCTCAATTAGTTGGCTTTACTATGCCGATCGTATGATCGAATTTCCTTTAGGATTATTTGGGATTGCCATCTCTACGGTTATTTTACCGAGCCTTTCTCGTATCGCTAAACAGAAAGAGCTAACAACACAGCAACGAGCTGATAGCTTTGCTCAAACGATGGATTGGGGCGTTAGAATGGTATTACTACTTGGTGTACCCGCAATGATTGGCATTGCAATTTTGGCTGAGCCGTTAATGATGACGATGTTTATGCGTGGTAAGTTTCAGCTTGTTGATGTTGTAGCATCAGCTAACGCATTGTTTGTAATGTGTTTTGGGCTAATTAGCTATATGTTGATTAACGTTTTAGCCAATGGGTTTTATGCCCATCAGAATACAAAAACTCCTGTTCGAATTGGAATTATTGCTGCAATCAGTAATATTTGTCTTGGTGTATTGGCCATTCCATTTGGATACATTGGATTAGCAATGGCGTCTGCCTTATCTGCGCTGGTGAATGCTACATTACTATATCGTGGGTTGATGAAAAATCAGGTGTATAAAATTAGTAATAAAACCATTCTATTCAGCCTAAAACTGCTGATTGCAGGCTGTATTATGGGGGCTTTTGTTTCTTATTTCTCTCCTGAATTACATCAATGGACGTTGCTTTCAATTTGGGGAAAAATCCACTGGCTTATTTGGTTAATTTCTCTTGCTGCAATTACCTATTTTGCTACCTTAATTGCATTAGGTGTTCGTCCTAGAGATATTGTTATGGTTACAACATAGATTATCTTATTTTGCAGTATTCAATACTTGATGAATAAAGCCATTTGACTGACTCAATCGCATTTTTGCTTCTTCTGCTGATATTTTTAAAAGTAGCATTACAATCGCAACCTTACATTCCCCATTCGCTTTTTGTAATGCTAACTCTGCTTCCAATCTTTCACACTGTGTAGCTTGCATAACAATATTTTTTTGTCGTTCGACTAATTTTGCATTGGTGGCAACAACATCAACCATCAAATTACCAAACACTTTACCCGTTTTAATCATTGCACCTGTCGTTAGCATATTTAAAATTAATTTTTGAGCAGTTCCTGCTTTCATTCTTGATGAGCCAGTAATAACTTCAGCTCCAACAATTGGGGTAATTGCAATATTTGATGATACAGCCAATTGAGAGTTCGGATTACAGCTTATTCCAATTGTGGTACATCCTATTTCCAGAGCATATTCGATTCCAGATAAAACATAAGGTGTTCTTCCACTTGCCGCAATTCCAACAAGAACATCTTTGTTATTTAATGCAATATTATTTAGGTCCTGTATTGCAAATTCACGATTATCCTCTGCATTTTCAACTGCTTTTAATATGGCAGGATAGCCGCCAGCGATTAATCCGATAACCTGATCGCTTGGAGTTCCAAAAGTTGGTGGACATTCACTTGCATCTAAAATACCTAAACGTCCAGAAGTCCCTGCACCGAGATAAATTAGTCTTCCTCCACGATTAAAGCTACTAGCGATTAAATCAACGGCTTTAGCGATTTCTGGCAATACTTTTTGTACAGCAAGTGCAACCTTTTGATCTTCGTGGTTTATCACTTTAAGCATATCTAAGGTTGAAAGTTGATCAATATTTTGGCTTGCCGTATTTTGGCTCTCGGTGATCAACTGATTGATTGAAACCATCATTAAAAATTTCCTATAACTAAACTAATTGTGATTATTTTATTCTAAATTAACTGATAGTAGAGAATAATTTGCTTTATTTGAGAAGGTAACTACGAACGTTAAATTAGAAAAGGAAAAGGGCTTAATCCGATATATCGAATAAGCCCTTTGAATCATAGTCTATGGATTTAAGCCTTAGGAGCACCAATTGGTAATACAGTACGACCAAAACTTTCGTTAATAATTTCTGCCGCTGCTAAATAGAATGCTAGCAATGCGGTTAATAAACCAAAGTTACCGCCAATATGGGTAATTGCGTGGTTGCCTGTAAAATCACCTGCTGCTAATAAGTAGAAAGTAATGGTTAAGGCTAAGAAAATAGCTTGTAATGCACGAGGTTTTGTTAATGTACCAATAAACATCATTAACGTGAATGTACCCCAAACCACTAAGTACCAACCGATAAATTCAGGTGATACGGTTGAAGCGAAAAACACTTTGAATAATGCAAATGACCACCAAAATGCACCGTAGCTGGTAAATGCAGTAAAACCAAAAGTGTTACCTTTTGAGAATTCAAACATTCCAGCAATCATTTGAGCTGTACCGCCGAAAGCAAAACCCATTGCAAGGACTAATCCAACGTTATCGCCAGAAAAAGTACCATTATTGATTAAGCTAAGTAACCAAGTTGTTAAAGCGAATCCACATAAACCTAATGGACCCGGATTTGCTGTTGCTGTATTGTGAGCAGACATTAAAACCTCTATTTGTTATTTGTTCTAAGTAAATTCCAGTATTTTTCGTAGATTTCGACAGCTTCGCCGACATCACTTTGTAAAATACCTTTTTCAATTTCTTCAAGGGGTGGAAAAACTAGTGGATCATTGACAAGGCTTTCACTTAATAACGCTTTGACGTTTTCGTTTGGCATTGAGAATCCCATTGTTTCGATCACCTCTTTTGCACTTTCAGGACGCAGCAAGAAATCAATAAATTTATGTGCTGCTTCCTTATTTTGGGCATTTTTAGGAATTGCGTAATTATCCATCCAAACAACTGCCCCTTCTTTTGGGAATACAAATTGAATGTCTGGATTTTCGCTTTTCGCACGATGTGCCGAACCTGTCCATTGCATACCAATATCCACTTCACCTTGTAAGTAAGGCATTTCAGGGGAATCTGAGTTAAATACAAGTACATTCGGCACAAGTTTTGTTAAACGCTCATAAGCGGCTTTAATTTCGTTCTCGTCTGTGGTATTCGGTGATTTACCGTCTAACAACAAGGCGATATGAAACACCTCACGAGCATCATTCATTAGCAATAATTTGCCTTTGAATTCTGGTTTCCAAAAATCACCCCAGCTAGTAATACTTTGCGGATCGATTGCTGAAGCATTTACCCCTATGCCTGTTAAACCATACACATAAGGGAGAGAAAATTTATTTTCAGGGTCAAACGGCTTACCCATCAACGCCTTACTGACATTAGCGAAATTACTTAATTTGCTGTGATCAATTTCTGCTAACATTCCTTCCTTTGCCATTTTTCCAACATAATAGCTTGAAGGGAAAACAATATCATAGCCTTTACTATCAGCTAACTTTAGCTTAGAGTACATCTCCTCATTACTTTCAAAGGTTGAGTAGATAACCTCAATTCCTGTTTCTTTCGTAAATTGTTCCAAAAGAGATGACGGCACATATTCCGTCCAGTTATACACATACAATTTTTCTGCTGCTTGAGCAGTGATGGCAAATAGTGCAACAGATGTTGCGATAAGTTTGGTTAAAAACCCACGACCTAATTTGATCAACTTTTTGTCCTCTGTATAAAATAAAAAAACTGCCATAATTTGCAAAAATTATAGCAGAACTAACCGCTTGCGATTATACCCTAAAATTAATCAGTCTTAGGGTAAATTTTTTAAATAAAATAAAAGTTATTTTGAAGTAGTAATTTTCGAAAAAATATACCCCAATACAGTACCTAGAATCGCAAAAGGCAACCATTCCATTGAGTAAGTATTTAATGGTAACTGAGATATAAATTCAACTTTTGCTACTGATGCGATGGCTACCACTGTAACAAAAATAATCGGTAAGCGTTGAGCTAATTTAGGCAACGGTATAACTAGATTAACTAGCAGAACCAGTAACGCTGTCATTGAAATAGGATAAAGCACCAACAGTACAGGTACAGATTTACTAATCACAGCATTTAACCCTTGATTTGCTAAACCAAAACCGATGAGCGTAAATAAAACTGCATAGGCTTTATAGGGAATTCTTGGGAATACACTATGGAAGTAGGCTGAAGTTGAGACCACTAAGCCAATAGCGGTAGTTAAACAGGCTAATGTAACAATTAAACCTAGAAGACTACGCCCCAACTCACCAAAGGCTTGATTTGCAGTGGTATTGAGAATAAATGTGCCTAAATGCTGACCTTTGGTTGCAACATCAGCGACTATATCTGCACTTAATGGAATTTTATAGCCAATCCAACCAATAGAAATATAAATCACCGCAAGTGAAATGGCTGCGATCAATGCAGCTAAGGTAGTTTGTTTGATAAGTGAGCTATTAGCTTGAGCTTTCGCCTTGATACCATTGATGACGAGTACGGAGAAAGCAAATGCGGCTAGTGCATCCATTGTTTGATAGCCTTCAATAAAACCTGTAAAAAATGGTGTCTCCAAGGTTTTTACTTCTGTCGTTTCTACATTTGAAAAGATCATTATCGCACGAATAACTAAGGCTATAATAGCAATTAGCAGAGCAGGTGTAAGAATTGCCCCAATACGATCAACCATTTTGGTTGGATTTAAACTTACCCATAACGTAATTGCAAAATAACCAACGGTAAACAATAATAATGATGTAGGGCTAGTTTGTTCTAAAAATGGAGTAAGAGCGATGTCATACGCTGTTGCGGCTGTGCGTGGAATGGCAAAGAAAGGCCCAATTGTTAAGTAAATAGCACTTAACAGTAATAAAGAAATAATTGGACTAATATTTTCTAAGGCTTTTTTATAGCCACCGTCATAATATGCTGCAACAATGGTTGCAACTAAAGGTAAGCCAACACCTGTTAGAACAAACCCGCTAATCGATGTCCAAAAATCGACACCACTATCAAAACCTAGTTTGGGTGGGAAAATTAAGTTACCTGCCCCAAAGAAAACAGCAAATAACATAAAACCTACCACAAGGGTATTTTTATTCATTATAAAACCTCACAAAAACGCAAATTGCGTACTATCCACTAAAAATAAATAAAATAAAAACGATGAACCAATTCAAACTGAATTGGTTCATTTGCTAATTAATCAATTATATTGATATAAACTAACCGCTTATAGCGATTAGTTCATATATAAACCACCATTAACGTGAATGGTTTCACCGTTGATGTAGCCAGCATCATCAGAAGCAAGGAAGGCAACTGCTTTGGCAATATCCTGAGCAGAACCTAATTTACCAGCAGGAATTTGACTTAAAATCGCATTTTTTTGATCTTCGCTTAATTCATCTGTCATATCTGTTGCAATAAAGCCAGGGGCTACCACGTTTACCGTAACGCCTCGAGATGCAACTTCTTTTGCTAATGATTTTGAGAAACCAACCAAACCTGCTTTAGCTGCGCAATAGTTTGTTTGTCCAGGGTTCCCCATTGAGCCTACCACTGAACCAATCGTAATGATACGTCCGCCTTTTTTCATCATCGGGCGTAATACCGCTTTAGATAAACGATAAACGGACGTGAGATTAGTTTGAATAATATCGAACCAATCGTCTTCTTTCATACGCATTAACAAACCGTCACGCGTAATACCTGCATTATTGACAAGAATATCAATATCACCAAATTGTTCTTTAATTTGAGCGAGTACTTGTTCGATAGATTCAGCGTCAGCAACGTTTAACACTAAGCCTTTACCTTGTTCACCTAAATAAGCTGAAATAGATTCTGCTCCTTTTTCAGATGTTGCTGTCCCGATGACGAAAGCACCTTTAGACACTAATTCTTCTGCAATTGCTCGTCCAATTCCACGAGTTGCACCCGTTACTAATGCGATTTTATTCTGCATATATGTTTATCCTAATTGATTGATTATTCTCTCTTTCAAAAAGCGAGAAAAGGTAAATTAAAATTCGATAGCCTCAAAGGTTGCGACATCATTGACTGCTTTTGCCGAAAGTTCTTTGACAATGCGACTTGTTAAACCTGTTAATACTTTATTCGGCCCGATTTCATATAAAGTTGTAACGCCTTCTTGTGCCATTTTTTCAACACTTTCTGTCCAACGAACAGGGCTGTAAAGTTGGCGAACTAAAGCATCACGAATTTTATCTGCATCACTTTCTACCACAACATCAACGTTGTTGATAACAGGCACAAGCGGTGCGTTTAATTGAATATTTTGCAATGCTTGAGCTAGTTTTTCAGCAGCTGGTTTCATTAAGGCACAGTGAGATGGCACGCTAACAGCTAATGGTAATGCACGTTTTGCTCCAGCTTCTTTACACAATTCGCCAGCACGTTCTGCAGCTGCTTTTGTCCCTGCGATCACAACTTGTCCTGGTGAGTTGAAATTCACTGCCGAAACAATTTCGCCCACTTCTTGTTGGGCTTGTTCGCAGGCTTTGATGATTGAATCATTGTCTAAGCCGATAATTGCAAACATTGCCCCCGTCCCTGCTGGTACAGCACTTTGCATTGCTTGTCCACGCAGTTCAACTAGCTTAATCGCATCTTGGAAATCTAACACACCAGCACAAACTAAGGCAGAATATTCCCCTAAACTATGTCCTGCCATTACTGCAGGTTTTTGCTCTGGGAATTTCTCTTGCCAAATACGATAAAGTGCCACTGATGCAGCTAATAAAGCAGGTTGTGTACGTTGTGTTTGACCAAGATCTTCAGCCGTTCCATTTTGAACAAGATCCCATAAATCATAGCCGAGAACATCACTCGCTTGTTTAAAAGTTTGTTCAACAACTGGGTAAATAGGTGCAAGATCCGCTAACATTCCAACCGCTTGCGAACCTTGTCCTGGGAATACCATTGCAAATTTAGACATTTTTTATCCTCTTGTTTAATTTCTGAATTTTTCCCGTTTTTATGACGAATAGAGATTGAGCTAATCAGTTAATCCGCTGAATAATATAGCTTACCGATTTCAATCTTTTGGCGACCATTTGCTTCACGCCACTTATTTGTATCTCTTAATGAATAGACACAGCCACAGTATTCTTGTTGATAAAAACGCTCACGTTTGCTGATTTCAATCATTCGTTGTGAACCACCGCCTTTACGCCAGTTGTAATCCCAATAGACTACATCATCATATTTTTCAGCGGCACGATGCCCACAACCATTGATTTGGTTCATATCTTTCCAACGAGAAATCCCTAAACAGCTCGTAAATACAGGGAAACCATTTTGATGAGCATACTCCGCCGCTTTTTCAAAACGCATATCAAAACACATTGTACAACGAATGCCACGCTCAGGTTCATCTTCCATTCCCTTTGCACGATCAAACCACTCTTGGCGGTCGTAATCAGCATCAATAAAAGGAATACCCCATTTTTCAGCAAAGCGAATATTTTCTTCTTTGCGGATCAAATACTCTTTCAATGGGTGAATGTTCGGGTTGTAAAAATAGATGGTAAATTCAATCCCTGATGCGTGAATGGCTTCCATCACTTCTCCAGAACAAGGGGCACAACAAGAGTGTAGCAACAATTTGTTATGTCCATTTGGCAGTTCTAATTTTTCACGCACAAAAGGTGCATTCGGATCTTTGCCCTTACGGGTCTTTTTGATTGGTTGTTCAGTCATAGGTATCACTTAAAATTCTAAAAAAATATCGGTATTAGTAACTTCTATCCACCGACAAATACGCCAATGAAATCAATGCTTGTTTATATTCATTCTCAGGTAACTCTGCAATCGCATCAACGGCTTTTTGGGCTTCTTGTTTAGCACGTTGCATTGCGTAATCAAGGGAACTATGTTCCGCCATAATCGCCAGAATTTCATCAAGGGCTTCACGTTTTCCACCTTGCTCAATCGCTTCACGAATAAGGGCGGATTGCTGTTCGTTACCGTTTCTCATTGCGTGTAAGAGTGGTAAGGTTGGTTTGCCTTCGGCTAAATCATCACCGATATTCTTGCCTAATTTCTCCGCATTGGCACTGTAATCTAAAATATCATCAATTAACTGGAAAGCCGTACCGAGATAACGCCCGTACTCTTTTAATGCTGTAATCAAGCGAGCATCTGCCCCAGCAACGATCGCAGCACACTGCGTTGCTGCTTCAAACAGGCGAGCAGTTTTGCTGTAAATAACCTGCATATAATTTTCTTCAGTCGTGTCAGGGTCATTAACATTCATCAGTTGCTGCACTTCACCCTCTGCAATCACGTTAGTTGCATCAGACATTACCGCTAAAATATCTAAGGACTGTAAACTTGCCATCATCTGAAACGCACGAGTATAGATAAAGTCTCCAACTAATACGCTGGCTGCATTACCAAAACGGGCATTGGCTGTTTCACGCCCACGACGCATATCTGATTCATCGACTACATCATCGTGCAATAACGTTGCGGTATGGATAAATTCCACAAAGGCGGCACAGGTAATGTGCTGTTGCCCTTGATAGCCTAAAGCGTTAGCCGCTAACACAGCGATTAACGGGCGAATACGTTTGCCTCCGCCACTAATAATATAATGCCCAAGTTGGTTAATTAGGACGACATCAGAATTAAGTTGATTCAAAATTGCGTGATCAACAGCTTGCATATCTGCTTTGGCAAGTGCAGAAATCTGTTCAAGAGTAAGTTGCTTTGTCATTGATGAAATCTTTTGATAATAAATAAGGCGAGATTTTACCTTAATGTGTAGATTGGTTCAAAATAAGAATGCAACCAAGCGGTCTGTTCCGATGAGAAATTTGTAAAAATAGTCATACTAAGGGATTTTATGAGTAAAAAGTACCAGACTGATGACAAACCTTAATTTGTTGATTTAATGAGTGGACGCCAAGCGTGGCGTCTCTACACAATAAAAATAAAATTTTTATTTTTCAATTGGTTATAATTCTTCTTTGTAGGGGCACCACGCTTGGCGTCCGAATGAAAAAAGACTTTGTCAATAATCTGAAGGACGCTGAGATCATCCTACTATGGATACTTATTCTGTTTCGCTGGAGGGTGTTGGATTAAGCGGTTCAACCTTAGCGAGTTTTACCATATTATCGTTTACTTCCAAAATCGTAACTTTCAGATTTAACAAGGTAAATTGCGTATCTTCATCGGGGATTTTTTCTAAATGTTCCAAGATCAAACCATTAAAGGTGCGAACTTCATCAACGGGTAAATTCCAGTTAAAGAGTTTGTTGAGATCACGCAAGTTTGCAGAACCTTCGATCAAGACAGAACCGTCAGATTGTGGTTTGACTTCTTCGTCTAATGTTGGTGCGGCAGATGTGGTGAATTCTCCCACAATTTCTTCTAAAATATCTTCTAGCGTAACCAAACCTTTAATATCGCCATATTCATCAACCACTAGCCCGATACGCTCTTTATTGGTTTTAAAATTCATTAACTGCGTAGTTAGTGGTGTGCCTTCGGGGATAAAATAGGCTTCATCAACAGCACGAACAAGCATCTCTTTAGTAAATTCATTACGCTCTAGCATTAGACGAAAGGCTTCTCGAACACGCAACATTCCAAGAATACTTTTATCCATATTGCCTTTGTAGATCACTACGCGAGCGTGTGCAGCACCTGTGAGCTGACGCATTATGGCTTTCCAGTCGTCATCAATATCAATTCCACCAATGTCATTGCGTGGAACCATAATATCGTCCACTGTTACTTTTTCCATATCTAAGATAGAAACAAGCATATCTTGGTGAGTAGTTGGAATAAAACGTCCTGCTTCAAGTACCACACTGCGTAACTCTTCACTGCTTAACCCTGATTTTTCAGATTTACGAATATGTAAAATTTTCATTAAACCATTGATGATCAAGTTCATTAAGAAAACGATAGGTAGCATCAGCTTTTGTAGAGGCATCAAAATATGACTTACCGTAAAACCTATTTTTTCAGGATAAATTGCTGCAATCGTTTTGGGTAGAATTTCAGAGAATACAAGCATCACAAGTGTGAGCAAACCTGTTGCAATCGCTACTCCAGCATCACCAGAAAGTTGTAAACCGATCATACCTGCAATGGTAGCGGCAGCGTTATTGACAAGATTATTACAAATTAAAATAAGGCTTAATAGCGAGTCGGTTTTACCGAGTAATTTTTCTGCTTGTTTTGCACCACGATGACCTTTTTCAGCCAAGTGTCGCATTCGGTAGCGGTTTAAAGACATTAGCCCTGTTTCAGAGCCAGAAAAAAATGCGGATAGAATTAAAAGAATAGCAAGGGCAATAAATAAGCTACTCAGGGGGATACTTTCCAACGTAAAATTCCTATGTTCGTTAATCAAATAAGCGGTTAGATTTAAGGGAATTTTTGTAAAAAATAGAGAGAATCTAACCGCTTCCTAAACCGTATTTATACGATACGGCTGCCAAAGTAGGCAAATGTAAGTAGCATCATACCCGAAATTGAGTAAATTAGCACCCGATTTCCACGCCAGTGCAGTTTCCATTGCCCTAATAATAAAATGCTATACACAATCCAAGCCATAAACGAGAAAATAGCTTTGTGAATTTGTTCTGGTGCTAGGAAGTTCTGCAAATAAATCATTCCTGATGTGAGTGTTAGGGTTAAAAATAGCTGTGCTACTAATGTTAGCGTAAAAAAATGGCGATTTACGGTCATCAATGGCGGTAATACTGGGGAAAGTGCCTTTTTCTTGCTTTTTAAGCGACTATCTAGCCATTTCAATTGGAAAGCATAGAGTAGTGCAATAAAAAAGAGAGCATAGGAAAAAATTGCAATAGCTAAATGAAACATCAACCCTTTGTTTTCAGCAATTTGCTTAATAAAACTGCCTTCAACAAAGGTTGATAAGGTAACGTGGATCATTCCTATCGCATAAATAATAGATAGTGGAAACCAAATGGTTTTCCATCGAAGTAAGGCTAAAGTGGCTACCCCACTAATACTAAGGCTAATTAGTGAGCCGACATTCATTATTGTGAAATTTTGCCCTTCTCCAATAAACAGGAGCTGTGAAACATTAACTGAATGGAAAATAACTGCAGTCAATCCTAACAGAAAGACTGCTTTTACATTAAGTTTTTGACTGGTTTCCAAATGAGCTAATGTTGGCGTAATCCATAACAATGCACCAAGATAAGTCAGAATGGCTAATATAGCGAATAACATTTTGAATGCCTAAAAAATAAGAATAGTTTTCAATAGAATATAACGTTATCAGTTTTTCGATTTTTTGGCTACGATATGGATCAAAAATTTATCTGCTCGTATTCAAAAATCTTTATCCTTGAAATTGTTAATACAGGGGGCAAACCAAACATCGTTTGTATTTTCCCTAAGGGGAGAGAAATCGGTATTGATATTAGGATTGCACATTTTGCAACACTTTCAAACGGTGAATTTTTTAAGTCGTTAAATGTGTTTAAAAGATAGATATTCTATTGAACGAATTATTGGCAAACTTATTTAATTGAGGGCTAAAGCTCGCCAAACAATTCTTTTATCAATTAGACATATCCATAATTCATTAAGCGTTGATAGCGACGGTCAAGTAATGATTCTTGATCTAACGGAGCAAGATCGGCTAAATCATCAAGTAGTCGTTGTTTTAAGTTTGCAGCCATTTCATCTACATTACGGTGTGCTCCACCTAGTGGTTCAGGTACGATGTTGTCGATGAGTTCTAACTCTTTTAAACGTGGAGCAGTTAAGCCCATTACTTCGGCTGCCGTAGAGGCTTTATCAGCACTTTTCCATAAAATAGAGGCACAGCCTTCAGGTGAAATAACAGAATAAGTACTGTACTGTAACATATTCACTTTATCGCCTACACCGATAGCTAAAGCACCACCAGAACCACCTTCACCAATAACAGTACAAATTACTGGTACTTTTAAGGTTGCCATTTCACGCAAGTTACGAGCAATGGCTTCAGATTGTCCACGTTCTTCTGCTCCAATCCCTGGATATGCTCCTGGAGTATCAATGAATGTAATAATTGGTAGATTAAAGCGTTCTGCCATTTGCATTAAACGTAATGCTTTACGATAGCCTTCAGGGGCTGGCATTCCGAAATTGCGTTTCACTTTTTCTTTGACATTACGTCCTTTCTGATGACCTATGACCATTACTGGGCGACCTTCTAAACGAGCAATACCACCTACAATCGCTTTATCGTCTGCAAAGGCACGATCACCTGCAAGTTCATCAAATTCTGTGAAGATTTTTTCAATATAATCTAAAGTATAAGGACGGCTAGGGTGGCGAGCCATTCGGGAAACTTGCCAAGCATCAAGATCAGCAAATGTTTTTTTGGTTAATTCTTCGCTTTTCTTTTGTAAACGTGCAATTTCATCATCTAAGTTGATTTTATCGTCATTGCCAACGGCAGAACGTAACGCATCAATTTTTGCTTCTAATTCGGCAATCGGTAACTCAAAATCTAAATATTCTTGGTTCATAATTTTTCCTATCTGTTTTCGCAGAAATAAAACTGCCGTATTCTATCAGTGATTTTCATCTCAAGCGGTTTATTTTTACGATTTTTTGCAAAAAATCTGACTGATCAGACCGCTTATTCAAATTTAACTTACGCTAAATTGCCCCATACAACCTTTATCTCTCAACATTAAATCGGTAACACCGAAGGTAAAAGGCAAAGTATCGGTCGCAGAATGCTCAAAGCGAACAAGCAAGGTAATCTCTTGATCTTTTTCCAACCAAACAGTATCTCGCCACGCTAGTTGTTGAATTGGGTGTTTCTGGCGATTTTTTGTTTCGATGATAAATTTTGCCCCTTGTAAACTAAAACCGATAGATTCATTACTGGTTAAATACCAACGTTCTACGGTATCTTTTTGAACGGTAAAATCAATTCGTTTAGGATCAAAACGCTGTTGGTTGATTAAGCGATCAAAAGGACGTAAAGTAAATTTACGCTCTTGGGCAATCTTCAAGTTAAAATCGTTTTTATCAAATGGCGGTAAGGTTACATTTGAATGTAATGCCGAAGGCAAACCTTGTGGACGAAATTCCACCACAACATTATCAATCAATTCATCATCATTTTCAAAAAGCTGTTCGATTTTGTAAAAAAATCCACGTTTCTGACCGCTTATTAGCGAAATTTTTTCCCCTTCATTGAGATCTATAAGTAATTCTACTCGTTCTGATGGAGCAAGAGAAATAGAGCTAGTTTCAATTGGCTCTGCAAAATAGCCCATTCCCGTAGCAATAAGATAAAGGGGTTTATCATTATCTAAGCGTAAATCATAGCGACGTGAGAGAGACGCATTCACGATACGTAATCTCACCCAACCTCGTGGTACTTCACAATAGGGGGATTCTTGCCCATTAACGAATAAACGTTTGCCAAAGAACTGTGGTGCTTGGCTATCCATAACTTGCACTCCCGCACTGTTTGTGAGTTGGTCTTGTAAGATCAATGGAATATCATTTACGCCATATTTGTTAGGGAGCTGGGCTTTGCGACTCTCGCTATCTTCAATAATCCATAAACCTGCAATACCACGATAAACTTGATAAGCGGAATTAAGCATTGTGTCTGCTGAATACCACGCTGTACACGCAGGCTGATTGATTGATAATATTGGTGACCAACTGCTATTAGGCTCAAATTGACGATGAATAGAGCCGATCATCTCCGTAGATGCTAATAGCCCTTGAATATTCACCGACAGTTTTTGTGGAAGACTATTTGTATAAGTCAGTTTTACAAAATCGCCTGATTTTACTCGTACTGTTGGAGCTAGATAATGACCGTTTACCCCCCATACATCAACTAACTTACCTTGATCAAATTGAGTTTGAGCGGAACGAAAATCTAAACGCACAGGTCGTCCTCGCCCAATATCAATTAAAGGTGGAATTGTTAATGCTCGGCGAGTTTTCGCCCAAAGTGTATTAGGGGTTAGAGCGATTCCACTTGAGATCAGCGTTCGTGAAAGGAATTGTCGGCGTGAGAGTTTCATCTTAATTACCGTTCTACTTTTTTTGTTCTAATTGAGCAACTTCTTGGTCTAATTCAGCTAACTTATTTGCCATTAGCGTATGGCATTTTTCAATGAGTTCTTTAATATTTTCTCGGTTGTAGCCCGCAGTATCAATCGGTTCAAGCATTTCACAAATCGCAGTGCCATTATCCCAGCGATTTAAATCAATTTTATTATGTAAACTAGAGCAGACTACTGGCACAATAGGTACGCCTGCGGCAATCGCTGTATGGAATGCTCCTGTTTTGAAAGGCAATAAACCACGCCCACGACTTCTTGTTCCTTCAGGAAACATCCAAATTGACACTTGTTGCTCTTTTATAATCTCTGCGACTTTATTCATTGTGTTGATAGCACTACTACGTTTTTCTCTATGAATAAAAATATTGCCCGTTGCCCAATAAACCAAACCAAAAAACGGAATCCAAATTAAACTACGTTTCCCTACGCTGACGGTTCTTGGAGGTACCATTGATGCAATAGATAACATATCGTAATTATTTTGATGGTTGCCAATATAAATAGCTGGCTGAACCTCGTTTTGCTTACCACGAATAATCAATTTAAGACCAACTAAGCGATGGAGAGAACCAAAAGCTCTTGCAACAACACCAACAGAACTCGGGTGGCGTAAGCGAATTAAGGCATAAATTGTACCAACTAAACAGATTGCAATAGCCGCAATAACAACAGCAATAACACGCAATAACTTCAACATAATAAAAACCTTTGAATAGAAAATTAGGGATAAAGTATAACGAAAATCACTGAAATTACCATAAACAAACGTGATTGATTTACGTGGAATCAATTTAAGTGAACAACATAGATTGTCAGTAGCAAGAACCCATCGAAGTGATTTTTAGCTGATTTTAGATTGAGATGCAGTAGGAATCCCCTGACTTTAGGCAGGGGAGAATGTCAAAAAGATCATTTACGCTCTTCTATTTGTTGCAAAATATCCAAAAACTCTTGAGGTAAATAAGTTACCGCTTTTGCTTTGATTTCTTCTGGCACGCCTTGATAAAAGGCTTCTGCAATTGAACCTGTAATTGCAGCAATAGTGTCAGAATCGCCACCTAAAGATACTGCAAGACGTATTGAATCTTCAAAATCTTGGCTTTCTAAAAAAGCAATAATAGCCTGTGGCACACTCCCTTGACAGCTAACATCAAACTGATAGTTAGGACGAATTTCATCGCAAGTCTGATTTAAGTTATAGGCAAAACGCTGTTCAATAAAGTCTTTAATAAACGCCTTATCTTTACCTACTCTTGCAAAATAAATTGCCGAAGCCACCGCTTGTGCCCCTTTAATGCCTTCTGGGTGATTATGCGTAATCTCGGCAGATTGTTTTGCCCGCTCTAATACCGTATCAATATCATTGCAAAGCCAGCCCACTGAAGAAACTCGCATTGCTGAACCATTCCCCCAGCTGTTATAAGGTGCAGGAATAACATTCGGGTTTAACCAACGAACAAAAGTACCACCGTAGCCAGTATAAGGATATTTATTTCCCCATTTACGCACTATCGCAACAAGATCATCTTGGTAATTGTTCAACGCCCATTCTGCAATAGCGATAGTACAAACCGTATCATCAGTAAAGCAACATTCAGATGTAAATAATTCAAAATCGACACCTTTATAATTATTAAATTCAAAACGTGAACCAATAATATCGCCTGTAATCGCTCCAAACATATATTTTCTCCTATTTAATGAAAGTGGTTGTTTCTCTATTAAATCTGCTGTTATACCTGTATTTTCAATGGTTTGAGTAAATTGGTTCATACAATTTTCAAAATCCATTCCCCAATTATCATTTTCAATGGAATGATTTAATTGAAATTCTGTATTAGGCATCGAGTTTTCAAACTGAATTTTAGATAACCCAAGCGATAAATAGATGCCATTTATTTTATCGAGAGTTGATATAAATTTCTCTAATTCTTTTTGGCTTTCTTTTTTTAATTTGTTGAGTTCTTTTAAACAATCTTTTCTTTGCCATTCAATCGCTTTTCGAGCAATCCAATTTTCATCACCAAAAGCCATTTCACATTGAACTGCTTTTAGTCTTAACGGTGGTGTATCTAACAAATATCTAGCTAATTTAACGCTAGATAACAAGAGTTCTATTTGAAGACGGTCTAGCTCTTTTTCTTTCTCTGTTTTATCTGATAGAGATGGGGTTATATCTGTCATATAGCATTCCTCTGTGGTAAAAGTACTGTTTTGTAATAAGTCTATTGTTACCTAAGAGGAATGTTTATGCACGTCAGGTTGTGTCGTGGGGAAAATTTTTTCTAAATTTGAATATATTACACTTTTTAAACTGCTAGCCACCTTGTATAAATATTACAAAATAGTTTGATGCTACTAGACCAACGTGCAATAAAATCATATAAATTCACTTGCTATACTGTATTCAATTGGATACATTTGTACAAGTAAATCAAAGGAAAAAATAATGGGAACAATTAAACTTAATGATGAAATGGTAGAAAAACACGGCTTACGCCCTTTTGATGTGGTTGAGTTTTTAAGTGATGAAGAAACTATTCAAGCCTATTTAGCAGAAGTTATTAAAGAGGGCGACCAAGATGAGTTTTTAGAGGCTTTAAATGATGTGGCTAGAGCTAGAGGAATGACACAACTAGCCAAAGACACAGGACTAGGAAGAGAAAGCCTATATAAAACCCTAGCAAAAGGGAGTAAACCGAGATTAGATACTATTCAGAAAATACTAGGTGCATTCAATTTAGTATTAGTTCCACAAGTTAAAAACATTTAATTGTAGAAGATCAGGCTTAATCCGACAGATACCTTGACCCTAAATGGAAAACTGTCAAATTGGGGTTGATCTTCTACACACTTGCACAATTAGAGCTTTGGGGATTTTTTTAGAAATGGTGAAAATTGAATTTTTTCAACAAAAGATAATTTTCGAGTTACTGTTTCTTCGCCACATTTAGGGCAATTACCATAAAAGACAAGTACAACATCAGAAGTCATCAATACATCACTTTTCCAATCACATTTTGGGCAACATTCTCTTAATGGTTCATTAAATGGCATCATAGCTTTTGATTTCCTTTTAGTTACTCATTACTTTTTCATCTTTTACCACAGGATAAAACGGCTTACCCCAATCGATTTCAGAGTGATTTTCCATCATAATTTGTAACATTGCTGGAATGAGCAGTTTTAACACATTACAACCATCGCGTAATTGTTCACGATTAACTCGACTATTGTAAGTAGCACCACCGTGAATAATTTGGTTTCGTAATGTATAAAGGCGACCAAACATCACATCTAAAATACGCTCTGTCTTTTGATTTTCTAAAGCGGAGAAAAAACGTTCACGCTCTTTTATCTCTAATTTTAGGTACTCTTTTTCTGGGATTTTTCCGTTATGAAAATCCCAGAAAAGTTGGAAAACATCGGATTTAATTATTGATCCAAGATGCGATATTCTCCCTCAATAATCAAGCCTTCTTTTTGCCACTCATTAAAAGCCTGCCTACGTTCAGCAGTTTGTGCATTATCATCTTGAATTGCTTTAAACTGTTCTTGCAATTCTACATATCGTGGGAAAAGTTGCCCAACAAAATTATCATCATTTAAGGATTTTAGTAAACCTTGTCGCTGTTCTTCTAACATAACAACAATTTCTGTAATCATTTCTTTAAATTCACGTTCGGCTTGTGCTTTTTTATGAGAATCCCACAGTTCTAATGCAACACCAGCAACAGCAACAAAGGCATTAGCTTTAGCAGCAAAATTAACCGCACCCCAAGGTTTAAATTTTAGGTATTTCGCCAAATCTACGCCCACCATTTTACCCACTGAAACAATACCATCTCGTGCAGCTAACACATGGGTATTGGTTAATTTTTGCTTACTTAACAAGCCCAAACCTTTACTCATAAGTGTTGAACCAACCGAGGTTTCAAATCTACTCATTTCATTATTAAAATCCAAGCTGATTCTTTGCAATGAACTACTTACTACTTGGCATTGACGGTCAAATTCTTGTTCAATTCGTGAATTTAGAATAATGCCATCTTTACCTAATTCACTTTCATAAAAATCAGCAAATGTTGTTAAATCTGTTCCTTTTGCTTGACGAATTAAACCTGTGAAATAATCTAGGACAAAGCCTTTTAACCCTGTGCGTACATGACTAATCTTAGCTTCCATAGGTTTTAATTCAGAGCTTAAGTGCTGAGTAACATCAGCCAAATGTTCCAATTCAATATCAAGCGTCTCTTGTGTTTTCTTTACTACAGGTAACTGCTTGCCCAAAATATCTTGAATCATGCTTTTTTGTGCTTCAAACACAATCGGTATAACACCACCATTTTCCTCAATGGTTTGACGAGTGGCATCTTGAAGCATTTGAATTCGTGATAATTTTTTGAATTCCTCTAAATTATTTAGCCAATAATCAGTCCCTTCCCCAAAAGGATTTGCTGATACCCCTACGATTTTAATTTGTGATATTTCTTTTTCAGTTAAACCAATCATGGTTTTAAGACGACCTAAAACATTTTCTATTTTAGTTTTCAAGTTCTCACGATAGTCCCAATCATCTTCCACATCTGCCACTTCGTCAAAACGACTCAATACAAAAACCGTTCTTGGTAGCAAGTTCAAGTCACGAAACAGCCATTGTAAATCTTCTTGATGACTTTCTTTAATTGGATTAGTTGAGTTCATGACATACAAAACCAAATGTGCTTCGCTCACATACTTCTTGGTTATTTCTTTGTATTTTTCAATCTGCCCTGCACTGTTATGCTGTTCTTTAAAGCCAAATAATCCAGGAGTGTCGATTAACTCAATTTCATTATCTACAGTATAAATCCTCACCTCATTTGAAGACTCTTGTTGGCTAATATTCATACTTTGGTCTAAGCGCTCTAACCAAGCAGATGCAATAGAGGTCTTACCTTCAGAAAAACCACCAATTAAAGCCACTTTTAAGACATTACCTTCAATTGACTTGGTTGCTGTTTGAAGTTTTTCCAATAAGTCAGGATTAGGATTCAAGCCAAACTCACGACCACTTTCAATAAAATGACTTAATTTTTTCAACATCTGTTGAGCTTTTTCTTGTTGAATTTTGAAGGTATTAAATGTGCTAGACATGTTCATGCTCCTTAAGATTTAATGCGTTGAGAAACTAATTGCAACTCTTTTTCAGCAGATTGCAAAACTTGTATCACCGATTCATATTGCTTTAGTGGTGTTGCCAATTCTGTAATAACAGGTTGCATTTGCTCATACATCCCCTGCTTAGTCTTGGATAAAATGTTATTTAATTCAGGCTCAATTTTTGATTTGGCATCGCGTATGGCTTTATCTGCTTCTTTGCGTTGCTGGGATTGCTTATAAGAAGAACTAAAAAAACCAATAACTGATTTTGCTGTACCTATAGCTGCCCCCAATAATGCTAACACCCCACCGACAAAAGCAACTGTCCAACCAACAGGGTTACTTGCCAATGCAATTACACCTGTTACAAGTCCAATACCACTTGCTATTAACCCTCCCAATTTAATTCCGTTATCTATCTTGATATCCATGTCAAATTTATTTAGAACAAATGCATTGTTTTGTAGATCTGCAATATTCTTTAAATGTTTATTGGCGCGGTTTACAATTTTTGTAACTTCCTCTTCAAAATTTTGAGCTTCTTCTTCAATAATACCACGCACATTATTTTCCAAAGATTTAGCTTGCGATTCCATTACGCTATTTAAATGACTTTTGAAACGGTCGTTACTAATGTCTGATTCAATAGCATCGTAAATTTGTTCACTAACTTTACTTTCAAATTGACGAATAATTTTGCTTCCCGCTGAATTTAAACTTCCTTCAAATTGCTCTAACAAAACCCTAATTTGTGTTTGGGAGTGTTGCACTGCACTGCGGATTTCTTTTCGCCTATGATTAAATTGATGATTTAATTCCGCTAATTCAGAAATAGCATTATCTAAAACTTTGCCGGCTTTATTTAGATTTGAACGTTTAATTTTGTTACGATAATCGCCAATAATTGAAGAAGATAACTTTTCAACAAAATGATTCAATCCGCTTAATTCCAATACTTCTTGTTTAGATGAAAAGCGTTCTAAAAATTTTCTTTGCTCATTAGCTTCTTTGCTACCAGGAACCACGCATTCAGTCAAACCTAAATAAGCAGGTCTTGCACTTACCACTAAACTTTGACAATATTTTTCTTTCAACTCAATTTTAAGTTTGCGGTCTAATGCTTGCAAACCGTCCTTCTCACCCGGTCCGATTAGTGGCACTTTCAACTGACGTGGGTTATTAACTGCATGGTTATAAATTGTCCAGACTTCAGTTTGTACCCCCAAATGCTCTTTTATTTTTTCAAGCGTTCCTTTTTTACCCTCTTCGCCTTCGTGCGTTTGAGGTGGGCGTGGTGTTCGTGTTACATAAAAGACTGCATGGGCTTTTTTTACAGCTTCTTCAATAGGCTGACGAACAATACTTTCATCACCTTCAATACCTGGTACATCAATTAAAGAAAATTTCTGACCGTTATAATTAAAATCAAAAGAGGTATTGTCTCGAGTGAAGTCCGAACGACCATCACCAATGATTTGACCATCTGCAAATTGCTTTAAGAGTTCGGCTTCTTTTAATAACCGCTCATTTTCACTTTCCGCTTTCTGCTTAATCTGTTGCAAAAGTTTTAATTCTTGCTCACATTGTTCAGCTTCTTTTTGTTTTTCCTGTTGAATATCATTTAATGTTTGTTTAGCAATAACCAATTCTTTTTTTTCTTTTGGTGCAACAAGCCAAGAAATAATACGTTGCCAAAAACTTTGATTGACTCTAATTTCCGCCAATAATTCTGTTAATTGCTTAATTTCTATTTCTGCATTTATCAAATATTCGGCATATTTTTGATTAATCTGATGTAAATCAGCTTCAACATTCTTAATTGCCTCCTCGCTTTCCATAATAGTTTGACGGATTTTGTCAAATGATTCTTGTGTTAATCCACTTTTTTCCGCTTGAATTTTAAATTGGCGTTGGCTTTCTAATTTCGTTGGTTCTTTGAGTAGTAAACGTAAAGCTTCAATTAGGGTAGATTTTCCTGCATTGGTTTCTCCGTAAAATGCAATCGTAAAACGCTCCCATTCACTTAAACGTATTAACTCATCATATTCCTTTTGAATTTGTGTGTTTAAGGTGTTTAGGTTATTAACAGCAACACTAATATCTTGTGAAATTTCTTTACTAGAATTTTGATGACCTAATTTTTTGATCACTTGAGAAATCTGTTGTTGTAACTGCTCATAGATTAAATTGGATTGTTCTTGCATTTTATACTTCCTATATTTGGGTTCATAAGCTAAAAGTTATCTAGGACAATTCCTAATAATTAGTTGATTAATAAGTAATTTTTTAAATTATATTCCATTTTTGCTTGTAATTCACTGGGGCTAACAATCGTCAAATGGGGGATCCAATATTGCACAAGGGGGACGATTTCCATTTCGTTGATATTTTTACAGGAAAGGAGTAGTCCGCCGTCATCTAGTCGGTGTAATAATTGTTGGTTAGGCAGTAAATTGCGGCGTAAAAAATAAGGAGCGGCAATTTTGTTCACTTTTACGACCACTTCGGCAATTTGGTTGCCGTGAGAGATGCTGTCGTTTTGTTTAATCTCTTCTATAAATTGTTGATTAGGTTCGAAAGTTTGATCAAGCACTTTAAGTTTGCTGATCTGTTTAAAGCAAAAGGTTTTTTGTTTGTCTTGATCGGTGCCGAGTACATACCAAATACCGTTTTTGTTGATCAGTGCGTAAGGGGCAATTTGGTAAAATTTTCCGTCAATCTGACCGCTTTTGATGTAATCAAAGTGGATAAATTGGTGTTTTTCAATGG
This sequence comes from Ursidibacter sp. B-7004-1, assembly GCF_053654055.1. Taxonomy (NCBI): domain Bacteria; kingdom Pseudomonadati; phylum Pseudomonadota; class Gammaproteobacteria; order Pasteurellales; family Pasteurellaceae; genus Ursidibacter; species Ursidibacter sp. B-7004-1. Next base: position 66,280 of record NZ_JBSIUP010000012.1, read on the forward strand.
CGGAATGAATTTGATTAAAGGCGTTTTCTAAGCCACTAATGTCTTCATATTCAAAGCCTTTAATGCGAATGCTATCAACCAGTTTTTCTTGGAAGAATTGGCGATCAATTTTAGGGAAAAGATCAGCGATGCTGGCGAAACTGGCAAAGCGTTCAATTTCGCTTTGGTTGAATACGCCTAATTTTGAGCGGTCAATTTGGTAATAACGTGGGCCTTGTTCTTTCCATTCTAAAAAAGAAAGGCGTTCGTTGATATCACGTTGAATGGTGCGAATGGAGCAATCAAATTCCCCTGCTAATTCATTGATGTCGATTCGTTCTTGCGTATTTAATTGCGAGAGAATAAACGCTAAACGTTGTGCGAGTAGATTGTTCTTTTTCATTTTTTATCTTGTCTGAGTTGCTTATGGAGCTATATTAAAACAGTCATATTGAATTAGCACGTCAGGTTATGTCGCTTATTAAAAATTTTTCAAAAATATAGGAAAAATTTTC